>JBEPYC010000178.1:0-8186 GCA_041641555.1 Chitinivibrionales bacterium
CCCGATCTGTTTCTGGGGATCAGAATCTCGACCGGTAATGGCCCGGGGCAGGCGCAGACAGTCCACGCATGGCACGCCTACAAGAGAGCAATCAAAAGCTTTGATATGGCCGGTTTCTACGACGGAGACAACGCTTACACTGTCAATGAGGTCGGCGGAACCGCACAAAGGATCATTACCGTAGGAAGCTGGGTAAGTAAGCGAGAGATTCGGCTCTGGAATGGGGAACCGTTCATGACCTTCGACAATGGTGAAGTCGGGATTCTTCCTGGGTTTTCCGGACGCGGGCCGACCGTGGATGGGCGAGTGAAGCCCGACATTACGGCTCCCGGCAGCACGGTCATGGGTGCGGTCAGTCGAGGGGGGCAATGGAGCGAGGAAATCGGTGTATGGCCCGATACCACAAATCGACTGAATCGCTACGGGGCTGCGACAGGCACCTCGGTTTCTTCACCGATCGTTGCGGGAATAATCGCCCTTATGCTCGAAGAGGACTCGACACTGAGCCCCGAAGAGGTTCGCACGATCCTGCAGGAAACGGCGACAACCGATTCGTACACGGGGACGATTTCCACGCCCAACAATGCGTGGGGTGCCGGAAAAGTCAATGCTCTTCGTGCGATGCAGAAGCTGCAGGGCATTACGGCTGCTCGAAAAAGTGCGCAGGTCAAAGCGCTCGCGGCTGTGCAGGCACTTCGGGTTATTCGCGATGATCTGCTGCAGGTGGCGTTGCGGGCCGGCACCGACATCCAAGGATATACGGTTTCATTTATCGATGCCCGGGGGAGAGTCGCCAGGCGTGTACGGGTGGAGCCTGAGGGGTTTGTTCGAATGCAGAACAAGCTTCCTTACGGTGCATACATAGCAGTAGTGCGCAACGCCCGAACGAAGGTAATGTATCGGCAGAAGATCGTTTTCCCGCAGAATTCCTCACTCTGAGCCCCTTGTGGTCAGCGGGGAAAAAAACCAGGATGCGAAGACCTATTTTGTGTCCTGAATTCCATTCCTGCAGCTACGGGTTCCATTTCCGCACCTGACCGTGTGTGTGCATCCCGAAACAGAGAGAAAGATTAGATCCAGAAATGCCACGATTGTCTGATTTGCTGAACGAAAGCTCTGAAAAGAACAAGTTATTTGATCTGGTAAGCGAAGGCAAGCTCAAAAGAGCTGCTCGAAACCGCAAACCATCCAAGCACCACAAGAAGCGGTTTCCGGTGTCTGACTTTGTCGCATTGGATTTTGAAACCACCGGTCTGGAGTCCAAAGATGACCGGATTATAGAAATAGGGGCGGTCCGGTTCCATAACGGATCGGTTCAGGAAGAGTTTTCGAGCCTTGTCAATCCTTGCAAGCCGATACCCAAAGCCATTGTTGAGCTGACGGGAATTACCGATGCAGACGTGAAGGATGCGCCGCTGTTTGAAGACGTCGCTCATCGTCTTCTCACCTTCCTGGATACGCTTCCGTTGTGTGGGCATCAGGTAGAGTTTGATATCGGGTTTCTGAATGAGGAGCTCAAACGCCTGGGGCGACCGCGGATTTCGAATCAGTCTATCGATACGGCGCTGATCTCCCGGATTATTCTTCCTCGTCTGGCCGGGTATTCTCTGGGGCATGTTGCCCGGAGTATCGAACAGGTGCTCGAAAGCGCTCACCGGGCACTGGATGATGCGCGAGCCTCGGGGATGGTTGCGGTTGAATTGCTGTCTCGTTTAGAGGAGCTTTCTCCGGATGTACGCCAGCAAATGGCGTCCTTCGCTCCGGCTTCGCTTTTCAAGAAGATCCTGATCCAGTCAGTCGGCAAGAAACGCGACCTCTCGTCTCGTACTTTCTCCATGCTGCCCAAACCACCGAAACGCCTGGCGTTTCCCGAAGAGTTTGTGTCACTGGAAATCGCCGAAGTGCAGGCAAACTTCTCTATCGATGGCCCCCTGGTGTCTTCGATGCCGGGGTTCTCCCCACGTTCGTCGCAGACCAAAATGGCGGAGAAGGTTGCAGAGGCACTGAATACCGAATCGTTTCTGGTTGCCGAAGCCGGGACAGGTACCGGAAAATCGTTGGCCTATCTACTTCCTGCAGCGCTCTTTGCACTGAAAAACGACTGTAGGATTTTTATCTCGACCTATACCAAAAACCTTCAGGATCAACTTGTCAGCAAAGATATCCCGCAGGTTGGGTCACTTCTGGGAGATGGGCTGAAATACACGGTTTTAAAAGGAAGATCCAATTACCTGTGTCGAAACCGGTTTTCCAAGCTTCTGGCCGGACGTCTGGGAAATCTCTCGCCACGAGAGCGAAGCGGGGTGTTGCCGCTCATCCGGTGGGCAGAGGAAACGGTCAATGGTGATATCGAGGAGCAGAGCCAGTTCAGCCGACGGTCTTTCTCGAAGATATGGAACCTGATCTCTGCTGATTCGCAGCAATGTCGTGGACGGTCCTGCTCGATGTTTTCGAACTGCTTTCTGCAGAATGCACGGCAAAAGGCGCTCGGGTCGCATCTGGTTGTGATCAATCATGCGCTGTTCTTCTCCGAGATTTGTGCAGAGGCGACATTTCTGGGCAAAATCGGTCCGATGATTTTCGATGAAGCCCATCATCTTCAGGATAGCGGCTATCAGCACTTGCGCACGGAAGTGGATACCAATCGTATCAACCGATACCTCGAATTACTCACCAATCTGCAGAAGAAAATCGAGAAATCGCAGGTTCCCGAGTCGTTTCAGAAATTGGGCAAAACGCTCAAGAAAACGCTCAAACGGCTTCGCAAGGAAGCAAGTGAGGCGCAGAGTGAACTGGATCGGTGGGTGACTCGCCAGGATGAAGATCAGGTGCAGTACCAGTTCGCTTACCGCGATGAACCCTTCGAGAAATTGTCCAGTGTGGGATCGTTTGAATTTGCACTCACCGAAATACAGGATGTGCTCGGGGATTTGAAACAGTTGTGCATTCAAACCATAGATGAAAAAGGGATAAAGGAGCTGGAGTCCGAGGTCGCGAGTGCTGCCGAACGGACTTCACAATTCAAAGCCGATTACGCCTATCTCCGTGCCGCGGTCACCGAAGGGCATGTATTCTGGATCGAAGGAAACCACAACCGGGGATGGGTCAAACTGTGTGGTGTCCCGCTGGATATCGGTGAAATCCTTGGAGGGGTGTGGGCCGCAAATGAATGTGGGTTAGTGTTTACATCGGCGACACTCTCGGTGAACGGGGCGTTCGACCATTTTCTTCCCAAACTCGGCCTTGTTGGAGAGCTGGCGGAGAGGACTTTCAGCGAAGTCTTTCCAACACCGTTCCATGCATCGCAGGCGCTGAACATTTCGGCAGTTCAGGCCCCGGAGCCGGATACGCAGGACTATACCGTCTATCTTGCCGAGATGATCGCTCAGATGCACCGCAAGCTCAGGAAAAATACGCTGGTTCTGTTCACGTCTCACGTGATGCTTCGAAATGTCTACAGCCTTCTTCGTGCAATGCCCGGGATCGACAAAACAAACCTGCTGGCGCAGAATATCACCGGAAACCGACATGTCATTCTCGGTGAGTTCAAGAAGATGCGCGGGGCGATTCTTCTTGGTGCCGACAGCTTCTGGGAAGGGGTCGATGCACCCGGGGAGGCTTGTGAAATCGTGGTTATCGCCCGGCTTCCGTTTCCCGTGCCCACCCATCCACTGGTGCGGGCTATCGGGAAAAAGTTCGAAAGCGAATGTGGTGAGTCGTTCTTCTCTTACTCCATTCCGGAGGCGATTGTGCGGTTTCGCCAGGGAGCAGGCCGGCTGATTCGGAGCAAAATGGACCGTGGAGCTCTTGTTGTTCTGGACAAGCGAATCGTTACCAAGCCCTATGGAAAGAAATTCGTACGGTCACTCCACGGAGAACTCCAGGTCGTGCAGAACGGAGAGCAGCTCCTGCAGGAACTGGAAACGTATTTCCAAACAATGTATGGGTAAGCCTCCTTAGATAGATGTCTTTTCTCGGAACCAGAGAAACGATGCTGCACGGCTCCTGCGTTCCCCACAGGCCTGGAAAGTCGCAACGTGCGCAGCGGGGGAGCAGTTGGACCCGGCAGTGTTCGCAGGTAGTACCCACAGGCGGCCAACGCGCTCGGAGGCGTTTGAAAATGCTTCCTCAATGGTTGAAATGTTTATTTTTTGAGCATACTCAGGATGAATGCCGTTCCTGAGATACCTGAGACTCACACTGTTTTCGTGGGCCGGATGACTTCTTTGCCGTGATGCGGCATGCAAAGGAGTTCAACGGCAGGAAATATGACTATGAAATCAATACTGAATGTTTTTTCACTCGGGGTTGTCATTTTTCTGGGTGGATGCGGTTTCTATACGTTTAGCGGTTCAACGTTGCCCCCGTACCTGGAAACGGTCGATGTGCCCCTTTTCGTGAATCAGTCTCTTCAACCCGGAGTAGCTGAAGACGTAACCACGGAGGTTATCTCACTGGTTCGCCGGACCAATCTCCTGGACAATGTGCTGGAGCGGGGAGATGCGACGCTGACCGGAACCGTGGTAAACTACGTGAATGAACCATATACTTACAATACTCCCGGGGCTCGTCAAGTCGATGTCGAGCAGTATGCGGTCAAGATAACCGTCGAAGTAATTTTTCTGGATAACAAGCAGAATGAACCATTGTATGAAGGGGCGATTGTGGGCGAAGGGATATACGATTTCGACACCGAGACCGAAGAAACCGGGCGGCGAAAGGCCATACAGGACATCGCCGAGCAAATAATGCAGAATTCAGTGCAAAGCTGGTGATGCAGGTAGTAACGGTCGTCCCTTACAGCGAGTTTTTTTTCCTAATTATATAGCAGGAGCAGAATACGGTTTATGAGATTTGTTAAGTTAGAAGGATGTGCGAACGATTTTATCGTGACCAATGAAGTCGAGGAATCGAAGATCGCTGATTTTGTTCCCCGCACGGCTGGCCTTTGCGATCGGCGGCGAGGAATCGGGGGGGATGGGCTCATTTTCGTGCTTCCTTCGGAGAGTGCCGACTACAAAATGCGTATTCTCAATGCCGATGGTTCCGAGCCGGAGATGTGTGGTAATGGAATCCGTTGCTTTGCTGTTTTTCTTAGACAGAAGGGAATGGTGAGTGGAGACCGGCTGAAAGTCGAGACGCTTGCGGGCATAAAGGAAATCGAGTTTGTGGACGGCGGTGTGCGGGTGGATATGGGGCCTCCGATTCTGGAGGGAGACAAGATTCCGGTGCAGTCTCAGGATTCGCCAGTGACAGGAGCACCCGTTGAGCTTCCCGATGGCACGAGCTTCAGTGTCACCGCTGTTTCGATGGGGAATCCGCATGCGGTGATCTATGTGGATGAACTAACCGATGAACTCGTGTTGGGCCGTGGGAAGCAGCTGGAATCGCATCGTTTTTTTCCGAACAAAGTGAATGTCGAGTTCGTCAAAGTTCTTTCGGATACCGAAGTCCGCATGAGAGTATTCGAACGGGGAGTTGGCGAAACCATGGCCTGCGGAACCGGGGCCTGTGCAACGGCAGTTGCAGGGATCCTCAACAAAAAGCATGCAAACGAGGTCACCGTCCATCTTCTTGGTGGGGACCTGAAAATTGAATGGGATGGAAACCCGGATAGTAGTGTCAAAATGACGGGGCCGGCTCATTGGATCTATGAGGGAGAGATCCAGCCGTAGTATCCCCTTCAGAATAATCTCTTTCTGCCGATGTTCGATGTCGGGTGGATCCGGCGATGTGGCTGGATAGCCTGCCTGCGCCGAATGCAGTTTCATATATGGGGAAATCTTTTCGGCAGAACCGATTGATCACTTTGTACGAAAGGTCAGGTATCATGCGTGCGTTTCGTTACCTTCTGCTTCTTACGCTTCTGGCACCGGTGGCACTGCCGGTTTCAGCCGCAGAGAAAAGCTCAAAGCCCAAAGCGAAGTTAATCGTTGCCCGTCCTCGCGACAACTCTCTGGATGCTTCGTATGGCTGGGTCATTCCCATGAGCGAACAACTGTTCTACATGAAGCTCAAGGTGGTCGATGAAATCGCCGTGGTTCCCTGGGATACTCTGTCCGATCAAATTCGACGGTACAATTCTCTATCCGAACCGATTTCGGAGAGTAAGTATTTCGATGCGGCAAAAAAAGAAGGCGCTACTCATATAGCATTGCAGCGCTACGAGGTGGTCGATGGTATTCGGGTGGATTACCTGGCCGAACTTCTTTCGGTCAAGGAGCGGAAAGCCGTCAGCACGTTTGAACGTTCATTTCCCCTCAAAGACATGGCTTCGGAGTTCGATGCCTGTATCTTTCAGTTCGTTACCTCGCTCGGGGTAAAGCCATCGGGGCACACCGCTCGATACCTGCGAATGCCTCTGCTGGGCAAGGACCCTAAAAACATAGCTGATCTGGGTAATCTGATCTTGCGGCAATGGTATGGAACCCCGGTGTCTTCGGTGCAGGCCGCTCAGGATTACGAAAAAATCGTCGCTCGCGACCGGGATATGCTTCTGGCCGGATATCTCAGCGGAATGCAGTATCTGAAAGCAGGCAGGTATGCCGATGCTGCAGCCCTGCTCGACAGAGTCCTGCTTGCTGTAGGGCCGGTTTACCCCAATCTGTATGCCGTGACCTGCAGAGGCTATCGGGAGGCTCGCCGATTCGACGATGCTTTGCGGATAGCAATGCTTGCCGAGAAATCAGGCCTGAATTCCCCAGATCTTGCAGCACAGAAAGCACAGATCCTCGAAGACAAGGGTGAGACGGCGAAAGCCTATGAAGCCTACAAGAAAGTGCTTTCGATGAATCCGGACCAACCGGATGCTCTGATCTTCATGGCCGAGCATACACTCAAGGACAATAACAGCGAAAAAGCACTCGAGTATGCCGAGAAGGCGTTGAAGCAGGCGCCGACCGAAGGACGGGCGCACATTGCAAAGGGCAAGGCCCTGCTCAAGATGAACCGCTCCACCGAAGCGCTCAAGGCGTTTTCTTCGGCTGCCACCTACTTGCCCGACAGTCCTCAGCCGCATGTTTTCCTCGGAGATATTTACTTCGGTAAAAAAGATTATAATCGTGCCGCAATTCATTTCCAACAGGCCGCAAAAGGTCTTCCGGGAAACCTGGGTATCCATCTTCATGCCGCCGAAGCTCTGAAAAAGGCGGGCAAGCCTGAGGAGGCCCTGAAACTCCTCTCGAGTCAGGAGTCAGCCTTTTCCCGTGAAGCGGGCTTCCAGAAAGAAATCGGTTTGCTTCGGTTATCTTTGGGGGATTCTGCTCGGGCCAAAATCCACTTCGATAACTTTGTCAAGACCGGGGGGCAGGATGGAGAGGTTTTTCTCGCTCTGGGTAACCTGTATCTTCGGGAGGGTAATCCCGACAAAGCGCTTACCATGCTTATTCAGGCTCGCCCCCGTGTAAAAGACAAGATTCCCTGTGAATTTGCAATGGGAAAGATCTACCTTGCAAAGAAACAGTATCCCGAAGCTATCAAGCATCTCAAGGCGGTGATCAGCGCCAAGCCATCGCACCCCGAAGCAAATGGGCTTTTGGCCCAAGCATATCTGGCTTCGGGAGATAAGAAAAGTGCTCTTACCTATTATCTCAGACAGCGAAAGAATGCTCCAAACTCAAAGGACCTTCAGCAGCATATCGCGAATTTGTACTACGAGCTGCACAGCATCACCAAAGCCGCCGAGGAATATCAGGAACTCCTGAAGTTTGACTCCAAGAATGCCGAGGCCTATTTCCGCCTGGCTGAGATCTACCGGAAGAAAAAGAACCTGTCTACGGCCGAAAGGTATCTGAAAAAGGGAATGGCGCTGGATAAGGGGAGCCCGGAGATCTACCTCGGATTCGGGAAGGCGTTCTGGAGATCCAAGGTTTATTCCAAAGCTATCGACATGTACCGTAAATGCGTGGAAATCGACCCGAAGAATCAGCGTGCATGGATCAATCTCGTCGAGCTCTATGACAAGCAAGGCATGGACAGCGTTGCAGCAGAGACTTGCCTGAAAGTCTATCAGCTTGATAAAGACGGAAACAAGAAGTACCTCTCGCGGGCAGGAAAATCGTTTGAGAAAGCAAAAGCAATAACCAAAGCCAAGGCTGCGTACGAAGAGTTTCTTCGCGCGGGATACTCCGATCCCGATGTTTCGGAGCGGCTTGCTCGAATCGAATACAAAAGAAAAGACTACAAGT
>JBEPYC010000179.1:0-8127 GCA_041641555.1 Chitinivibrionales bacterium
CTCTTACCCTACCGCGATCCTCAGGAAGCAGGTAGCGAACACGCGCAGAAAGCAGAGAAGAAACTTTTGTCAAAAATCGGTTCCGGGCTTTTTTACGATCATCAAGCCGGTAGGCCACCAACACGGGTACCGCAGTTGCTAACATGATGCATGCACCTGTCAAAAAGGCAGCAAAGAAATCCAAGAGTGGGCCACCCGGCTCACGGCGGGCCGCGAGAAAAAATGTCGTAAAGGGATCGCCTGGTGCTTCGAGGTCCGATAAGCGCGCCATGCAATGTCGGCGAACACGAAAGATGGCAGCGGCGCTCAATAACCTGGTTTCGCAAGAATCTGGCCTGCCTTTATCGCGCCCGGTTCGGCGCAGGCTGGAGCGAGAAGCCGGTACTGATTTTGACCTTGATCCCGTCCGCGTACATTCATCTCGACGAGTCCGGGCGGCGGTGCGAGCTTTGCATGCCGAAGCATGCACTTTGGGAAAGCATATAGCATTCTCATCAGCGGTGAACGCGTCGGCCTCCAGCGGGTACGCAACGCTTCTTCACGAAATCGCCCATACGAATCAGCAATACCATGCCTGGCCGGTGCAGCAGCCTGCCGTGGACCCATCCCCGCATCTGGAGCGTGCCGCACGACGTGGTGACAGAATCACCTCCCGGCTTTCGGCGCAGGCAGTTCAACGTCAGGAAACGCGAAGCGGGCCGGCTCCGAGAATCCGATTCGCACGGTTAAGCGCAACTGCCTTTCAGGTCATAGTGGGGGGCGTTCGCATTGGCAGCGTGCGAGTGCGCGGGGAGACTCCCGATGGCGCGCAGTGGTTTCATCCGGCGCATGTCATACAATCCGGACGCGACGGCTACGTGGTCGACATAGGGTTGGTACATACCCCCGGCGTGACGGTTTCTTTTTACGCCCGGAACGAAAACGAGGTTATGCCGTTACTCGAAGAACGTAGCATTTACTATCCTTCGGTTGAGTCCATCCAGGTACCGGCAGGCACCACACCCCAGGAGTTTGGGGCACAGCTGAGTGATTTGGCCGGTCAGTTGACTCGTTCTCCTGTCACCGAAATGGACATGGAGGCACCCTCGGTTGAGGTAGGTGCTGCGGAGATTTACCGTTCGCGACCCGCGCGAACGGACCAGGAACCCCAGCAGCAGCCCGGGGAACAAGCGGAGGAAGAATGGAATATCGGGACCATGCTGCTGCACACGTTGATGGGGGAATGGGAAGAGGATCCCTACATTTCTTCTATTGTGCTGGATACCGGAATCGGATTCATTCCGGTTGTCGATCAACTACTGGACGGAAGAGATTTGACGGCTCACTTGTACTTCATGATTGCGGATTCGCAGTATAGCAGTATCCTTCGGTGGGTCGGATTGGTGTTCTCACTCATCGGTGCTATCCCGGAGGTGGGGACAGCCATAAAAGGAATCAGCAAGATTCTGATACGCGGCGGCCAGGCGGCTTTTTCGTACCTTGATGAGCTATGGGCGCTGATTCGAAGAGTCTTGCCCGATGATGCGTCTCTTCCGATACTGCGTCGGTACATCGTTTCGCAATGGGATGAGTGGGTAGTTTATGGGAGGGATTTGTGGATGCGATCTCTGGATGCAACCCTCAGCCGTTTGCGGTCGTTCCCGGATTTTGTTTCTGAACGATATGTCCGTATTGTTGAGCGGATTCGCACAATGTCACCTTCAATGCTCGATGAAGCCTTTGCCGAGGTGCGCGAACAGATCACCGAAACACTGAGGTATATGATGAATCCCTCGCCGGGGGCGGTGATGACACCGAACGGGTTGCAGATGGCTATGCCGACGGGGCCCGTGCGGGGGGCCGATAACGCGCATATGAGTTCGCTCCGTGATGAAATGCACGAGCTGTCGGGTGGAGGCAGAAGTACCTCGGCACCGGATTTGACCCACGAGGAACGCATGCGGCTGGGAGGTGAGGTCGCTTCACGACGAGGCGGACGCATTGACAGGCTCGAGCGCCACCATACCGTGTTTGTTTTCGTTTTGCGCGCCATTCAGGCGCAACGCTCCGGTCGTGCACCGGGCACGCTGACTCGCGCCAGTGCCGAGGGCTTCCGGCAAATCGTGGATGACCTCTTTCCCCAGGGACTGGTGAACATGGAACGCGCAGTGCATGCTGATCTGCATCGGCATCTCAACAATACGCTCGATGAACTGCTTGAACCTCGGGCTGTTGCCGAGCGGGTTGCCCGGGCTGCAGGAGAAATGCGCGACCAGGGATGGCTTATCGTGCAACGGGGTGGGACACGCCAGATGCTGGAACGCTTACAACACCTGACAGAAAACGAGTTACTGAGTATTGTGGAAGAAGCCTACATGCGGGTCTACCGCGAGCATCCGGGATTGATTTCCGATGACATCATGCGGGAAACGATGGAGGCGATCGATCAGGTGCGTAGGGGCCTGTGAAAGGAATCGGTTCATCGCTGAGCTTACTCGTATTATATGGCTGCAGGCACCGCGAAGAAAGCTAATGCTGCCGGCTGCACCGTCAGGCTCTTAAAGAAAAGGGGTTGACGGAATCATCACAGACAGTTCATCCTGCGGTACCAGGTTTGGTCCCTTGCTGCCTGTTACGAATTCACGAGTCAAAGTGTACCGAACGCGGAACTGACTTTGACCGGGAGGACCTGGCGAACCCCTCTTATCGCCGGTGGGGTATACGCATGGAGTCTCTTGCCAGTCCGCTCCGGCAACCCATCGGGGTCTTCCGAATTCGTATGCGCCCAAATCGGGAGCCGCACCCACGTAATCGGTCAGTACGCGACCGGTAAAGGCAACTGTGGCGGGAACGTCATCACTATAGTCAACCCCAAACGCGTATCGAGAAGCATCGAAACTCCCTGGTCGATCGTTTGAATGACGTTTTCCCGCTCACGAAGCTCGTATCAACGAGAGAGCGTATTGAGTCGAAAAATCTGTTCCTGAGCGGCTCCGTTACGGTTCGACACGATTCTCATGAACACGATCCCCTCACTTCGGAGGTTGTTCGGGACAAACCATTCGGATGTCGATGTGGTCTCATGGTGAACTTGCTGACCAAGTGCACTGTACAGGTATATCCGATGCGTGCCTTGGCCTAGGTTCACGACCGACCCCTGCTTAGTGATCCCGTCCGAGGGCCGATTGGTTCTAAACGGTGGCTCGGCAGCCACAATGGATGGGAGTTCACGGCAGTTGCTGGTAAGGGGATTTCCTTGATCATCGTAGCCTGTGACCTCGCATACCTGCCGATCAAGAGTGAAGTAGTAATTTGCCGCGCGTTCGCTGAGAGGCTGTGATCCATCGACCGGGATCCAGTTTCCGGCAACGTCCTCGACATATCGTTTTCCGGCAATGTCGGATGGTGGGCGCACCCAGAGGTCTCCGCTTGTGCTTGCATAATAGACCGAACCATTGGTGATGTCATCATACACCTGGATCGGTTGCTCGCTCGGGTTATTCGAAAGAATTATCCCTTCACGATCTACCCAGTTGCAGGCAACCTGCTGACTGCCTCGATCCGGAAATCCCTTTCCGCCCTTTCCCGCCTCGGCGATCTGACATTGCTGCATTTGCCATTTGTCTGAGTTGCAGGCAAATGCATTCCATTGTCCTCCGTCTATTTTGGGATTCGACGTATCCGCCCAGACAACGATGTCTTGGTGTACCTGTATTCCTCCGCGTGGTCCGTGACCAAGATCCATGTGTTGAAGTTCGTTTTTCGAATGGTCCCATCGCTGAATGTAGAAGTGAGCATGAGAGGCACCATCGTAGTGTGCAACGTAGTTACCGGTCGGACTGATCGCCGGGTTACAGCCCCTGATTCCCTGAGCGGTTTCATCGCCGAATGCATCACGCTTAACGTAGGTATAGATCGGATCACAAGCGCGCGCCGAATTGCCGGGAGGAGGAAAGCAATGTGGATACGTGCCGGCCCACCAATCCAGACCATCGTTGCTCTTTTCCGGTACCCTTACGCCATAGGGCTGGCGGTGAGCGATTCCCCACTTTGCGTCCTGACTGATATTCCAGCGAAGTATATACGGCGTGTTGTCCCAGACCATCTTCTTGCCATCGGGCGGTGTGACATCCAGATAGTCCATAACGAGTTCTTTTTGTCCGCCGGACTCCGAGACTCTCCAGACCTTGACCTGGTCACCGTGGTTGGGATTACCCACGTCGATCCAGTAAATGTAGCCATCGGAAGCCCAGTCCAGATACCCTCCATCCGGATCACAGTGGGTTTCTGCCAAATCGGCGATCTCGCCTCCGTCGATAGGTACGGTCGCTACCGTGCACATGGTGCCGAACCGCTCGATCTGACGACCGGGGCCTCGTTTGACCGGGTATTTGAAGAACGCCACATGGGTTCCTTCGAGCTTGATGGAGGGCGCGGAGACGAGCCAATCGGTAATGAGTGTGTCATGGCTCTGCACCCGTTTGTCTTTGAAATTATACCGCACCAGCCGGCCGACATTTCTCTTGATCAGGCCCCAATCCTGCTCCGGGACCGGTTTCTGGTCTTCAGGGGTCGTACGGGCCACATCCTGATTCCGATGCGAAACCGTAACCGCAATTCCCTCTGCGGCCCAGGTGGGATACCCTGCAAGTAACGCCGTGGTAATGATCAGTCCAACTCGTAACACGTTCATGTGCTGCTCTCCTTCTGATGGGACGAGTACAAAGGTTGTTAGCATATTGATAGAACAAACGAGATGGTATTTGCGCCAAATTTTGGTTTTATTATTTTCAAGTATGCCACGAATGCTTCTTCCGTTGAGATAATACGGTTTGGTACCATAAGGAGCCAAGGTCGGCAAAAACAAACAGAAGAAAGGGGGCTGAGAAAGCGCTTACCAGAAAGAATCGGGTGCTGTTCCGAATCCCTGGTGCTATTTCTCATTATTTCTGGTGCCCCTCGCCTGACACTCCACGAAAGACACGTGCCGAATATTTATGAATAAGAGGAAAGCACACGGCGGCAGAGAAACCAAAACTCTCGCCGAAACACTAGCTGGCCAGGTTTTCCAGAGATTGCACGAGGATGCCTCGTTTCAGCTTACATCCATTTCTGAACTGGCTCGGCAATACGGGGTAGCCTATAACACCATGCGTAAGGCAATCCGTGTACTTGTTTCTCAGGGGGCTGTCGAGTCGTTCCGCGGCAGGATAGCACGGTTGAGCACTCCCGTCCAGAGGGAACACCGTCCTCAGAACTCCTGTGACCGCCTGTACCGGGAGATCAAACAAGGCATCGTCGACGGAATCTACCAGGCCGGTGTTCCGCTTCCCAAGCAGCAGTACTTCGTCATAAGCTCAAAGGTTTCTACGGCGACAGTTTCTATCGCTTTTCGCAAGCTTGCCAAAGAGGAGCTTATACACAAGTCGGGCAAATCATGGATTGCGGGAAAACCACGGGTTCCCCCCACCGAGTCCAGAGGTGATCCATCTCATCTTCGGTCGGTACTATTTCTCACTCCCTGGGAACCTTACATCCATACCTTTTTCAATAACCCGCATACCTCACCATTTGGTCACTCCCTCGGCAATCAACTCCTGGAGGGGCGACTTCATTTCGCGGGCGAAGCGCTCAAGCGGGTATCTCCCACCAGCCTCAAGCAGGAAACCAGATTCGATGAGATTAGAGAAAGGATCTGGGGAATGAAGGAGCGGTTCCGGGGAGCACTGGTCCATGCGGGGAGGGGTGTTGGCGATATGAGCGAGTGGGTCGGCATGCTGCACTCCACCGGGCGCCCTGTTGTCTATTTTGATTCTACCGGGCGCAATGAAACCTGGAATCGTTCACAACTCGGTGTCGGGCAACGGTACTATCGCGTGCACCTGGATGAGTCTGCGGCCATAAGGATTGCACTTCAGCAATTGGACAAAATGGGTCACCGCATTGTGGCGGTGCCGTATCAGGTCCCCACCGAAGATTGGGCGGCGTGGAGGATGAGACGTGTCCGGGAAATCGCCGCGTCGTGTTTCCCAAAGCTTGAGTTGATTTTCGTGGAACTGCGAGAGAAGATCTGGAGTCTGAGCCGGGAAATACGAATTACCGAGTATCGGCGCAGAATCAGGGAGTATCTCCGCACAGTGGCCAATTCTGTGCCCGCTCAAAACAGAGCGCACATTCTGAGTTCGGCCCCTTCTTTGAACAGTATTCTCAAGAGCGAAGCTACTGGGTTGTTGGCGCTCAACGATGCGCTTGCCCAGCGGTACTATCATGTGCTTACCGAAGCCGGGGTAGCGTTTCCCGGTGAGTTGTCAATAATTTCTTTTGGAAATCCTCCCGGTTCGCTAGCCTATCCGATATCGGTTATTGATTTCGGGTTCGCCCGCCTGGGCTATCTCGCCGCACATATCTTTCTCGATGACATACCTATTCGTTCCGATAAAGAAGGTAGCATACCAGGAATCTGCTCGTATGTCGACCGGGGTTCGGTCGGTCCTCCTGGCAGGAAACGAAAACCGAAGGCGATCCAATGAATGTGAGAATCGTCGAGATGTCATCCCGAGACAAACAATAAGAAAAGTTCTTCCGATGCGCCGTGGATTCTGTTAAAAATGGTTACCTTAGGGTTCCCTTTCGCCGTCTCTTATCCTTATACTAAAGATATGGAAGGTGACATCGTGCCTGTCGAAAGGAACCCCAATGCTCATACATCGTGCTAATCCTCCCGGTATTCACAAGCAGGTGCCATATAGACTCCTCGTTGTTCTCTCCATTTATTGCTGGTTCGGATGCACATTTTCCCCGAGTTCGCCTGATTATACCGATCCGATACCACCGGTTGCCGCGGACACGTCCTCTTCTCCGCTGACTCAGGACTCGATTCAGTCAGATTCGATCTCCCAGCAACCCCCTTCCACGACGACATACCCGAGCATGGTGTCCCTGGCTTTGGAACCGTCCTGGCATCGGTACCTTGCCACAAATATCCCGGAGTCCGAGTTGGTGAACAGATACGGCGCCGGACTGAATGGACGACCGAAACCCTTGCCCAATCCCGTCACGGGACAAACTATTACGGTCGACAACCGTGCCGATGACGATCGGGTTAGCATCCAGAATGCCATTGACAATGCTTCCTATGGCGACGAAATCTATCTCCCGAATGGCACCTACATACTTCGCTCGTATAATATCGACTACACACGTCCCGCTGGAGACTATGTAACTGGTGCCAGTGTCAAAGCACGCGATTACAACGAAGGCGCGATACTGCTTCGTTCGGGAATCAATATCCGAGGCGAAAGCCGCGAAGGAGTGGTCCTTGAGTTGGATATATCATCGGGGGCTGAGGGGATTCTTTGTGCATTGGGGAAACACTGGTCGGTAACCAATGTCTATGTCAAAAACCTTACACTCACGACTACTGGCGGGTATATGAAATACCCGGTACGCCTGGTAAACAACAGTTATGGCGATGGAGTCGTCAATAACATTGTGTTGGACAGCATAATAGTGGAGAATTTCGATGACCGTGGTTTTCGCATCGAGACCGTTGAGGATATTCTTCTGCGAAACTGTACCGCCCGTAAAACCAATGAGCCGAGCAATGGATACGGGTTTGAAGTCTATGGCGGAAATGATTTCGACTCATACGAAACCCGGTATATTACCTTCGAGCTGTGCGAGGCGCTCGGTCCCAATATGCGCCATGGGTTTATCGTGCAGGATGACGCCCACCATATTCTGATCGACCGATGCTATACCTATCGCAACTATTTCGGCACGATTGAATTGCATGCCTCTGGTGAACACCACGTGGAAATCCGCAACTGTGTCGTTGAGGATCCGCGAAGTATCGGGATCAAGGTTCGTGGTGGGGCGGGGGACTCCAACTGGGTTCACCATTGCACGATCATAAACCCCGATGAAGGCAAGGCGATCGTTGAGGAAACCAGTCCCAATCAGATTGAGTTCAATCGGATTCTCGGACCATCGACGCATGTACTGCGGAAGTGATGTGAATATGAAGATCGCTTGACGCAAGCCGTGCCGCATGGAATCGCTGGTTTCGCCAAGTGTCATAAAGAGGCTTACTGGGAGGTCGCTTTCACATGGTCAGTATCTATCGATTTCCGGTGTATCTGCTCGTTG
>JBEPYC010000180.1:0-8091 GCA_041641555.1 Chitinivibrionales bacterium
ATCATTGCCCGACACAACGGGAATGTGTGGGCGGAGTCGGAGAAAGGCACCGGCACAACACTGTATTTCACGCTGCGGGCGTGAAATGTAATGTGTTCATTTTCGAATGTGCGAATGTGTACATCGTGGTGATCCTGTTGAGCCATTCATAGCAAGCGGGAAAAGACTCTGCAATCGGGCCATTCCTCCTGTACAATAAACGGTTCGATCCGGTACGGTATTTATTCCGGAGCAAGGCCATGTCTTGGTTTGTCCAGTTTCCCACGTGCCTTTTATTCCGCTCCCCCAAGCGTGAAATAAAACACCGCACCCTGGCCTTTTTTCCCTTCGGCCCATATGCGTCCGCCGTGGCGGTTGATGATTCGTTGGACAATTGCCAGGCCGATGCCGGTACCGGGGAAATCGGTGTCGGAATGGAGGCGTTGAAATGGTGCGAATAGACGATCGGCGTGTTCCATATTAAACCCGGCCCCGTTATCCTTTGCGAAAAACACCGGCTGACCGTCCTGGTACATCTTCCCGAATTCAAAATTCGGATGGTCCGTTTTCCCGGTGTATTTCCAGGCATTACGGATCAAATTCTTGACAACAGCTTCGAGCAATCCCCGGTCTCCGACTGCAGTCATTCCCTCGTGTATACTGATCTGGATCTCCCGATCGGGGTTGGTCTTGCGCAGTTCCCTGACAAACCCATTTGCCAATGCAGTCAGGCTGACGTGGTCGTGTTCCATTTGGTGCCGGGTAATCCGAGACAAGGTCAACATGTCATCGATGAGGCTGCTCATTTTGCTGCCGGCTTTTCGTATTCGGTCCAGATACAATTTTCCTTCACGGCCAAGCTTATCCGGAAAATCCTCCTCGAGCATATCGCTGAAACCGATAACCGTGCGTAACGGGGCGCGCAGATCATGTGATGCAGAATACGAGAAGGCTTCGAGTTCCCTGTTGGTGGCCATCAATTCAGTGGTGCTCCGCCTGAGGTTTTCTTCGGTTTCCCGCTGCTGGGTTATATCCGTGTTGGTTCCAAACCACCGGACTACCTGTCCCTGTTCATTGCGAATAGGAAGAGCACGGGAGAGGAACCATCGGAATCCCCCATCAGTGCCGCGCATCCGAAACGTGTCTTCCCAGGGCTCCCCTGACTGCAGTCGACCCTTGAGCTTGGCGGTGACCTGTTCCATCTCCTCGGGGTGAAGAACACGTTTCCAGCCTTCCTTTTGCATCTCCTCGAGAGTGGTGCCCGTGAAATCGTAAAAGCGTTTGTTGTACCAGAAACTCCGCCCCGTTTCATCAAGCATCCAGGCCAGTTGAGAAATATTGTCGGCCAGAGTCCGAAACCGTGCTTCGCTTTTTCGAAGTGCTTCCTGACTCCGGCGAATATCGGTGATATCACGCCAGGCCACTACGCATCCCGCCAGGTTCTTATCCCGGTCGTGTATCGGTCCCGCATTGGCAGAAAGGAGTCGTTCCTTCCCGTCCGGCGAGCGCTGTTTCCAGATGTCATCGACGACCAACTTGCCTCCGTTGAGCACACGCATAATCGGAAGCTCTTCGGCGGTAATCGGAACACCGGTATCTGGGTGGCACAGCCCCCAGGCCTCCACAAACTCGTCACTGCCAAACGGTATGCCCGACCGTATGCTTCCACCGGTCCACTCTCCAAGCATGCGGCTGACAGTTACCGGTGTGCCAACACCTTCGGTGACAATGATTCCTTCGGGCACATGCTCCAGAAGTGCGTCAAGAATTCGTTTTCCTTCCTCTGCCACCCCGAGGAGTCGTCCCCTTTCGCGCTCGCCTGCTTTCCGTTCGGTGATATCGATACCGATTCCCACTCGCCGGCCATCGGCAAGTTCGATATTGGCCCAACTGGTTTCCCGTACACTACCGTCTTTGCAGTTCATTTTGATATCTTTGAATCCTGGCTGCAGCGATTCCATGAACTCGGCCACTTCGCGCCGATAGTCCGGATTCGGGTACACCAGATCCATGACCCCTTTGGCATGAACGTCTTCTTCAGTCCACCCCGTGATTTCATAAAATGCCTTGTTCAAGTGCAGCATGCTCAAATACGGCTCATAGATGGTAAGCATGACGGGAATGGACTCGAAAATGGTCTCCAGGAGATGGCGCTCATTCTGGAGGATTTCGGCAGCCTGAATTCGATCGGTAATGTCCCCTACAATACTGGTAAGCCGCACCGGAGTGCCGTCATCCGCCAGCTCGAAAGCACCATTATATTCGATCCAACGCCACTGCCCGTCACTTTCCCGGCGGATACGGCATTCCAATTGAAACTGACGATCCGATTGCATACCGGCAGCCAACGCGCCAAGAAAAACTTCACGGTCATCGGGGTGGATAAAACGCTCCATGAACTCTTTCTTATCTACCGGCCCTTTGTTCCGGGAGCGACCGAAAATCTCGAACATTTGATCGTTTTCCCACCGCGCGGAATCCGAAGGGAGATGCCACTCGAACACTCCCAGGTGCGCCCCTCCGGTGGCTATGCGAAGCCGCCGTTCACTCAGGACAACTGCCTCATCAGACCGTTTACGAGCGGTAATATCCTGGACAACCGCAATTGCACCCGCGGTCGCTCCGCCCGGCAAACGAAACGGCACCGCCGAAACTGACACCCAACGCCGATTTCCATTCTCGTCGTTGTGAAAAAATTCCATACCGGGCATGACTGTCTCCCCCCGTATCGCCCGCATCCCCGGCCACTGTTGCGGCTCCACAGGCTTTCCATTCTCGTCCAGAGCATACCATCGTTTCCGCTCGCCTTCCTCTTCCTCCATTGAAGCAATGAGGTTGCCCGGCACGAAATCTCGCAGGGTCTCGTTGCTTAGAACGAATTTGCCCGAGGCATCAAGGACGCCCACTCCAACCGGCAAGTGTCCCAGGATTGCAGTGAGCTGTATTTGGCTTTCACGTACAGATTCTTCGGCAAGTTTCCGTTTCGTAATATCGCGGTTCGATGCTCGACGGCCGAGTAATTCACCATCTTCACCGGTCACCGCCTGGCACAGGTGCCCGAGCCAGCGAATTTCTCCATCCCGACGGACAATACGGAACTCGAATTCATGGGGATCCGACTCTGAAAGACTACGGTTCAGATGGTCAACCATCGTATCACGGTCGTCCGGATGAGTAATCCGCGCGTACAAACCAGAATCCTGCATGAACTCTTCGCGCGTATACCCGGTCACCCGCTCACATGATGGCGTCATATACACGATCCGTCCATCGGTTCCCAACCAGTATTCCCAGTCGTAGGTAAAATCCGCCACGATACGAAGTTTTTCGGCCGTTGCCTTGATTCTGGCTTCCGCTCTCACCAGTTCGGTCACATCGGTAAACGTGATCACGACACCGTCGATACGGTCATCGCCGCTGCGGTAGGGTTGGATCGTTCGTATGTAGGAGACATCGCCCACCGTGACCGGTTTTCGGGCCGGTTCCAGCCTCTGGAACACCTGCCGGACATCTTCGATTATTCCGGATCCAAGGTTCTCATGCGACAACTCATCCAGCTGTCGGCCCATATCCGAGGGTATCAATCTAATGAGATTGGTGATCGCGGGAGTATAGCGTCTGATTTTCAGCTGTGGTCCCAGGAAAAGCACCGGTATATTGGTGCTTGCCTGAAAATTGAGCAAATCATTGTTGGTTTCTTCCTGCTCAGAAGCCTTCATCTGCAATTGAGTATTCACGGTCACAAGCTCTTCGTTGAGCGACTGGAGTTCTTCACGCGATGTCTCCAGTTCTTCGTTTGCCGCCTGCAGTTCTTCGTTGGATGACTGCTGTTCTTCATTGACACCGCGGAGCTGCTCGATGTGCCGTTGAAGATCCCGCCGGGTGGCTTCAAGCTCCGTTTCCAGCGCATACACCGCCGACTGGTATTCCGCGGGGATTTCGTCGTGTGCCGGTTCCCTGGCAGCCCGGGTCCTGCCTTTGACGTCGCTGAAGACAATCAGGAAGAATGCATTTCGCCCCCTCATGGGGGTCACTTTGATAGTAACGCCTTTTTTCCCGCCGCTTCGGTTCATGGTCGTCCGAAACGAAACTGGAGCAGCTTTTTCCGCAGCCTCGGCACATGCCGTACGCAGCCGGGCACGCAGACGTACCGGAAGCATTTGCAGCAGATGCTGGGTTGGTTCACCTTCAGGAGGAGTCAGATACCAGTTAACCGCTCCGTTGTTGTACAAAATCTCAAATTCATTGTTGACGGCAACGGCAGCCGGACCATATTCTTTCAGAAGCGTGTCGCGAACTTCGGAAATAATCTCTGAGCGAAGAGGGGCCTGAGAACTGAGCGCCGCAGCCGACTCGGTTGTCTTCGGAATGCGTCCCGACTGCATGTACCGTGATGGATGCGATTTTCCGGGAAGGCGCTGGAAAATGTGGGCGTTCTTCGGCTCAATGGCTTTGAACAGATGATTACGCTCGCCCACTCCCTCGGCGTTGCCAAGAAAGAGGTACCGATTCTCCCGTAGAGCGTAATGAAAACTTTCGAGACAGCGTTTTTGGGCCTGCGGCTCAAGATAAATCAGGAAGTTCCGGCAGATAACCAAATCCTGTTTTGAAAAGGGCGGATCAGAGAGGAGATCATGCCGGGCAAACACCAGATGCTCTCGGATTTCATCCGGGATAGTAGCCACTTGGGGATCACCGTTACATACCAGATACTTTCGGCGATACTCCGGAGGAAAATCGGTTTCCATGCAACCGGCATACTCACTCCGGCGGGCGGATTCTACCGCCGATGCGTTTAAATCCGAAGCAAACACCTGAAAGTCGCGATGTTTTCCGGCCCGGGCAATTTCATCGAATACCATAATCGCGATCGAATAGCTTTCTTCCCCGGTCGAACAGGCCGGCGTCCAGATCCGAATCGGTTCATCGGTGGATTCCTGTACCATGGGCCGTAGTACCCTCGTCTTGAGCACTTCCCAGAGCTCAGGATCGCGAAAGAAAGACGTGACACCGATCATGAAATCCTGCGCGAGTTTATTCGTTTCATCGGGGGTATCGCTCATGTATCCGATATACTCTTCCACATCCCCAAACCCTTTGAGCTGCATCCTGCGCCTTACCCGCCGTTTGATCACACTGGGTTTGTACTGATGAAAACGGTAGCCGGTTTTCATCGCCAGGAGATCGAAGAATGCGTATAGGTGCTCAGGGGTGGAAAGGTGATCGATCTTGATGCTTTCTTCGCGTTTTTCTGCAATGGTCGCCAGCTCACGAGATATCTCCGGAACCTCCAGCACCATATCGACATCGCCGAGCAGCGCCGTAGCGGGCATCGACGCAAACTGGGCCGAGTCAGGCTTTTGCACCAGAACGGTACCTCCCAGCGAGCGAATCTCCGTCGTTCCCCGTGTACCATCATTTCCCGCTCCAGAGAGTATGACCCCCACGGCCCGATTGAGAAAGGCCTGGGCTACCGACATAAAGAGAACATCGATTGAATGCTGAAGATGCGAAGGTCCGGGTGGGTGCACCCGAAAACGGTTGTGTTCGATCGTAATTCCCTGTCCCCCGGGGCACAGATAAATAATGCCCCGCTCAACCAGCATTCTATCCTCTACTTCAACGAAATTCAGATCCGTGCGCATTTGTCGGAAATACCTGGGCATAACGCTTTTATGCCCCACAGGTAAATGCTGAATGAACACGAGGGTCCCGGAAAATTTACCAGGAAGCGCGGTCACCAGCTCCTTGAATGCTTCGAACCCTCCAGCCGAAGCGCCGACAGCAATGACAGGGAAACTTTTCTTTGGATCAGGTTTCATGGACGTCCTCTATTGCGGCATTCACCGTGCTCCCAGAGCGCCAGCCGCGGTCTCGTACGGTTGGCCTTCAGCATGCTCGTGGACGCACTTCAATTACTATAGGATAGTCTATATAAATAGCACATGGGGGGAAGGCAGACAAAGCATCGGGGTCGGACCTCTGTAAGTCACTTATTTTGTTACACATCCATCATTTTACCCCCCTCAAAATCGACCTATGGACCGAGTTTTCGGCGTTTTTTTTGGTCCATAGCGTAGAATCTGGCAGTCAGAGAGCTGCCTATAGGTCCAAAAATGAGGGCAAAATTAGCCCCATAGGTACCCGAAACAGTGGTTTTTTGGGGTTATGTTATTAAAATTCAATGACTTGCGGTGGTCCGACCCCGATCACACTTCCCCGAGTTCCCTGACGTGCACCTTACTCACGTGCACCGCGCTCTCCAGTGCTTTCCATTCTTCACCGACTATCTGTCCGATATGCTCGACGGGCCAGGCGGGGTTTTGTCCGAAAAAGATGCAGAGAAAATTGCCGTTTCGACTGTAGGCCAGGCCCCCGGGAGGAATCTCAGAAACCGGCCGTTCCTCTCCGAGATCCGCGCCCACCGGCCCGTAGAGCTCATCACCCCACTGTGTCAGCTCAATTGAGACCGGCAATGTTTCCGCGAACTTATGCGCCATACCGGTATTGAACAGTTCCGCCTCAAGCGTGAACGTCTTGAATTCGAGTTTGATCAGTTTTTTTGACATTTCAGACAGCCTCCTGTTACAGTTCTGCGTACTTACGGCCCCCCGTCCTGAACGCCTTGATTCCTGAACCCCCGAAGGCAGGGCAGACGGGAACGGACTCAGGCATTTGTCATCACCCACAATCCGTAACCCAACACGGCACAGTTTTACTCATTCGAATTTACGTGACTATAATTTGTTTTGAATTTCGTGCTTCGAATTTCGAATTCCCCTCTCAGCTGCTTTCCTCCTCACTCCTCATGTCCGCCAGAAGCGCTTCGATTTCCTGCTTGTGCTCAGGTGCAGCTTCGACATGCCCCCACCCTTTTTGTTGCTGAAATATGCCACCGTAGGCACGGTCTCCCGGCGGGACAATATTGTGCTCAATGCCGCGTTCGGTCAATAGCGAACCCAGTATTTGTCCTTCTACTTCATTTTCAAGAATCGCGATCTTTTCCATCTTGTCATACTCCTTTATTTTTCGTCGAGTGAAAAATAGAAGCAGGCACCCTTTCCAGGTTTGCTTTCCGCCCAAATTTCACCACCATGGAGCCTGATTATCCTGTCTACAATTGCAAGCCCGATTCCCGTTCCCGGAAATTCGCGATCCAAATGGAGGCGCTGGAACGGGCTAAACAGTTTGTCAGCATGAGCCATATCGAAGCCCGCGCCATTATCCTTTACGTACAAAACTTTTCGAGACCCGTTCTGCTCAAGTTGCCCGATCTCGATTCGTGGGGCTGAGGTTTTTCCGGTATACTTCCAGGCATTACTCACAAGATTGGATACCGCCATTTCCAGGAGCCGCTCATCTCCCTGAACCGTCATTCCGTCATGGATCACGAATCCGATATCGCGCTCGGGACACCCGTTACGCAATTCCTCAATCAGTGCATGGGCCATATCGGATACATTCACGGCGCGGATTAGAGTTTCCCCGCGGGATACACGGGAGAGCGAAAGAAGATCATCGATCAGATTACTCATCTTTTCCCCGGCGGCCTGAATCCGAGACAACGTATACCGCCCGCCTTCATCGAGTTGCTCCCCATAGTCTTCTTCCAGAACTTCACTGAAACTGACCATTGTCTGGAGCGGGCCTCGAAGGTCATGAGAAACCGAATAGGAGAACGCTTCGAGTTCACTGTTTGATTCCTCCAGTTTTTTGATACTTCGGCGTAATTTCTCCTGTGTCTCCGACTGCTGGGTGACATCGGTATTTGTCCCAAACCATCGTACGATGGTCCCCTTGTCATCGCGAATTGGCATCGCTCGTGAAAGAAACCATCGATACTCTCCGTTTGCACCCCGCAGAGGATAGGTGTCTTCGCCAATGTGCGCGATCGCCTGCGCGCGGGAAAGCTCTTCGCGGTTTCTGCACACCTGCTCCTGATCCTGCTCCCTCTCCTCCTCCCGCATCGACTTCTGAATCCAGGTGTAGAGAACCGGCGCAATACTTTGGACAACCTCGTCGACAAAGTCCCTTTCCTGGTTCGTATACCCACCAAACTTGTTTGCCACACTCAGCAGACCGATGGCTTCTCCGTGGAACAAAACCGGGAAG
>JBEPYC010000181.1:0-8079 GCA_041641555.1 Chitinivibrionales bacterium
CTTTCGTAGCGATCTGCTCGTTTTCCCCAGCGTTTTGGCGGTCTTGTCCTGACCACGTATCAAGCCCCATCCACCAAGATTGGAAACCTGCATAGAGCACCTCCCTGTTTACCGCCAAGCGCGGCAGTTCCAAATGGTCACACGATTCGATGCTGCCCGGCAGCCTGCTTCCCCACGAAGAACGGCCGGATGGCAACCACAGCGCTCATCGAGCGCGCCGCGGTGTTCGAATTGTGTCGAATGGAAGGAGGTGATTACCTCCTGCCCACTCATAGCTTCCCCGCTAGGAGTTATCGGAAGGTTTCGGGAAAAACTTTAGCGAAAATTTTAGAAAAACACGATTTGTTCATGAAACTCGCATTTAAACCCTCTGGACCGCTTTTCGAACGGCGTGGAAGGGCGCCAAACGGCTCGCCCCGAATCGTTGATTATCGGCGCGTTTTCGGTATCCCGGTTCGTGCTCAGCGAGGTCGGCTTATTCGGCGGGACTCATGCGGTTCGTGAGAGTTTTCCTTCTGCGATATCGACTGCCAGTTGAGCGACTCGCGTAGAAGGCTCCAGGTCTCCCAATCGACCGCGCAGAGACCCCAGCCGCTCGACCGTCTCGATATATCTGTTGGTAGAAACGATCAGTCCTTCGGCTTCCTGGAAAAGATCGCGCGGATTGACCCGGTTTTGAATACACTCGGGAACGATTTTCTCACCCGCTACAATATTGGGGAGACCGATATAATCCATCCGGACCAGGCTTCGAAGAATCGCGAAGGTCAGGGGTGAGGTTTTGTAGGCAACTACCAGCGGGACCTGATGAAGCGCGGTTTCAAGAGTCGCCGTACCCGAGGTTACCAGCGCAATATCGGTACCGACCAGAAGCTCCTCGAGCGGGCCGCTGAACAGCGTTACCTGTTCATTTTTTTCAACGCCGGCAAACAGCGATTCGGACAGATGAGGTGTTCTGGAGACGGTGATCTTCAGGCGCGGATGTCGTTTTTTGAGCAGCTCGCAGGCTTCGAGCATGGGGCCGAGCATATGGCGAACTTCCTGCGCCCTGCTACCGGGAAGAATGGCCAATCGGATGTCTCCATCAGAAATCCTCCGCTCCGCGGCGTGCCTGTCTCGGACTGAAATGCCCTTTTCCCGAAGATGCTCGACTAGGGGGTGACCGACAAACTCAACCCTGGCTCCATAGTTCTCGAAAAACTCGACTTCAAATGGAAACACTGTCGCAATGAGCGTGGAAAGTTTTCCAAGCTCCACCGCACGTTTTTTCTTCCAGGCCCACACCTGAGGTACAATGTACCAGAGCACGGGTATATTTCGCCGATTCGCTTCTTTCATGAGCAACATGTTCATGCCGGGATAGTCGACACACACCAGAACCGAAGGCTTTCTCGATTCAAGCTCCCGTACAAGCTTTTTTTTGGCCGAAAGGAAAAACGGTAAATGAATGAGGACTTCGGCAAGCCCCATCTTATTGAAGGGCTCAAACGGCATAAGTGCCTCAAAACCCTCACGTTGCATCGATGGTCCACCGATACCGAAAGTGACTGTCTGGGGACTCTGGCGGCGAAGCTGTCTGAGGAATGCTGCGGCATGGCGATCTCCCGACGGATCACCGGCAACAATCATTATCGATCTGCCTGCACCCATTTTGCTGTCCTCACCTGTAAAAGCAGATCAGAAAAGCTCCGGCGGAAAGCGGGAGTCCGATTTCACCTGAGCCAGGTACTTTTTCATTTCCGGAAGTTTGTCTCGAGAAATCGCGAGGATGCTGTCGTGGGCGGCGACCAATACTATGTCTTCGAGACCGACAGCGGCCACGGTCAGCGGGGAATCGTTCATGATTATGGTTTGTCGGCAATCACCCTGGAAAACCTTTTCTCCGACGATGGTGTTCTCCCGGGCGTCCTGCGGATGTAACCGGGCGAGTGCCTCCCATGACCCGACATCGTCCCACCCGAATGTGCCCTGAACACACATCACCCGGTCGGATTGTTCCAGAATTCCGTAATCGATGGATTCTTTGACACAGTTCTGGTAGAACTTTCGTACTGCCGCGCGCGAGAATCTGGCCGATGCCGCTTCGAACACCTGATCACAGAGTTGGGGCATGTGCGACTTGAACTCATTGATAATAACTGAGGTACGCCACACAAACATCCCGCTGTTCCAGAGATACTTTTTCGAGCGTACGTACTTCGCAGCGGTCTTTGCATCGGGTTTTTCGACAAAGCGTTTTACTTCCAGGGCCTTGATTGGACCCTTTTCATCCACCTGCGTACCCAGATGTACATACCCGTAGCCGGTATCCGGGCGTTGCGGTACAATCCCGAATACTACCAGACGGTCCTGTTTCGCTGCCAGGGACGCCGCAAATCGAACTGCGGCGAGAAAATCGCGTTTGGGAGAAATGGCATGATCCGCCGAAAGCACCACCATGACCGCTTCTCCCCATTTCCGCTCGATCCACGATGCCGCCAGGGCAACAGCAGGGGCGGTGTTTTTCCCCATCGGCTCGGCAATCAAA
Organism: Chitinivibrionales bacterium; assembly: GCA_041641555.1. Taxonomy (GTDB): domain Bacteria; phylum Fibrobacterota; class Chitinivibrionia; order Chitinivibrionales; family WJKA01; genus JBEPYC01. Next base: position 2,528 of record JBEPYC010000181.1, read on the forward strand.
TCGTAGGGAAGTTCCGCGGGAATGTTCTTTTTGATTTTCGGGACCATCGATTGGCCGGTAACGATCAAGGGCCTGGTGGATTTCCCACTTAACGACGTCACCCGCCGAAGAGTCTCTTCGAGCATGGATTGCTTGCTTGAAATCGGCAGTAGCTGCTTGGGGCGCGACGACCGGCTGAGAGGCCAGAATCGCTCACCCACACCACCCGCGAGAATGACCGGTACGATTTTCACGTGGCAGGTCTCCTTATGCTTCTGAAAAGCGTTTTTCTTTAAGGGATTTGACCGTGGTGTAAGGAATCCGGGGCGCTCCGATTTCAGATTTGTTATGACTGAGGCTATGAAAGTCCGAGCCTCCGGTAAAAGCCAGGTCATGAGTTTTTGCATAACGCATATAACTCTGACTTACCGAAGAAGGGTGTTCGGAATGGAATACTTCGATCCCAAGCAGTCCATCGCGTATGAATTCCGGAAGGCGGTTATCCACCGATGTAACCCCTGGATGCGCAAGGACCGGTATGCCCTCGGCGGTCCGAATGAGATCGAATACTTCTTTGGGGGACATGGTGAGTTTCTCGACATAGGCGGGTGAGTCGTAACCGATATGTTTGTCGAAAGCCTCGCGGAAAGAATACACCAGCTCTTCTTTGAGCATAGCCGAAGCGATATGGGGGCGTCCGATTGCGGCCTCACCAGCTATGTTCAGGACCGTTTCGAACCGGAGATCCACGCCCTGATTGTTGAGATTGGCCACCATCTTGCGAGCACGATCATAGCGCACCTCTCGCATTTGCTGCAACTTGCGCCGCAAACGGGGGTTTTCCACATCGATATAGTACCCCAAAATATGAATATCGACACCCTGCACTTCGCTGGACAATTCAACGCCCGGAACAACTTCCAGATCGTACTGATCACCCAGCTCCTGAGCAGAAGGATATGCCGCAATAGTATCGTGATCAGTTATGGAAACGGCTTTTAAGCTTCTGGAAGCCGCCATTTCGATCACTTCCGGCACAGTACAGGTTCCGTCGGAGTAGTTGGTATGGATGTGGAGATCTACATATCTTTTAGCGGGCCTCGCTCCGAGGTTCATTATTCAAAGTTTCCAAGTAGGTGGTAGTGAACATAAGCAGTCTAAAATACCACTGACCGATACGAGGGTCAAGACCTACTGAACAATTATGTACAGCCTCCGTCGGTACCCGCCAAAACTATTTTGACTTTATGGACAACTCACCCGATAAGGATTTCGAAAAGGGGATCGAGGAGATCATGGATCCCGGTCCCAAACAGGAAAAAAAGCAGGCTTCGGAAGCCGAACGCCCCCGGCGCGAGGAAATCATCCGTCAAACCAGAAAAAAACGGAAAAGACCCGTTCCCAGATGGGTCGAATTTGTCATCAGAATTCTCGCAGCAGCCATTCTGGGATATCTTCTCTTCTTGTTTGGCACTCAAGTAAGCTCTTTTTAGACGGTCGAACTCGAACAAGAAGAAAACACTCCCCTGAGGACCATGTTCTGACGCACGGTATCACGCCCAGCCAACATGGTGTTCAGGGGACACGACTCAATGGGGATACCAGTGGTGAGGAACAACGGGAGTCAACCCCGTTGGAAGTGCATACTGAATCGCTGGGTTTGTCAGGTCTATTTTGTAGACGAACCAACACCCACCTGCAGACTGGTCCCGGCGCCGCGAGTTTCGATCCGTATGCCCGGAAGGCTCTGGGCAGCGGGTCCGATGCGACGACCGTGAATGGTATATAACCGAACACTGGAGGAAGAGGATCGGCGATGAGTTTGCGCTTGTTGCGTCATTCGATCCGCCGGGCGAACCGATGTCTGGTCGCAGGGGCGCACTGGCGGGGTCGTGCCGGTCTTGTATATCCGAAACGCATCGATCAGCACACCCTTGGAACGTCCGGCGAATTCTACCGTATAGGTTCCGGGTTCCAATTCTCCTGTCGGTGGAACGAGATGGTCTTTTTTTCCGCCATGACGCACGGTGGCTTCCCACCCCCAGGCATCCCACCCCATTTTCTTGATCATGTGTTTCTTCCATTCTTCATGCTCTTTCACACGTGCAAAGATATCATTGCACTGATCGTCGGCTTCACCCGCGCACACACCATCGTGATTGCGACGTCCTCTGAATTCGAGCACGTACTGCGCTTTTTCTTCGACCGAGAATGAATACGACATAATCCCTTCGGGAGCCGGTTCCCTCCAATTGTCTTCCCCTGCCCAGAAGAAATATCCACTTCCCAGATAGCCGTCGGTCTCGGTCCGTAGCTCCCACGGGCTTTCGGCCGGCTGCGTCTCGACTTCGAAATAAATACCACATTCACCACCAAATACCTGGAGTATTCCCATCGCCGCTACTATCATGGCCGGTAGATATCGCATTCTTTTCTTGTTCATTCGCGCGAAGTGTGTCATAGGTTTGCCCTTTTCTTCACCGGTACCCAGATACCGGTAAGTGCAGGGAATGGGTGTGATTGCCGGGAACCCACTCACCGTTTCTCCGGTACCAGCCCGGAATTGTCGGTCCCGGTTAGATTGAACATCCCTGGCGCTTAGAAGCCACCAGTGAACGCGTTCTACCGGCTGGAAATACCACCTGGTCCGAAAGGGCTGGCCTCACGTTCCAGTCCGTCAGCGAAATCGTCTTATATAGAATAATATATCGGGAATGTAGACGAAAAGCAACCACTAAAGGGCGTAGGGTCTCTTTTCTGCGCTAATTCAGGAAAACGGGATCGAGCACGGCGGCGGATCTGGCGTACTGCCCTGGACACGTACATTCGATAAATCCGAGGGTTTAAAAGTAGAAGGTCGCCCCGAATCCAAGCAGTCCCAGGGCTCCGACACCGCCAAGGATGGAAGTAACGGTAAGCTTCTCCTGGTGGGTTTCCTTGTTCGCCTGAAGGTCTTCGTTGTAGCGTTGCTCGGCATTGACACCGTAGGTATCCACGTACTCCGGCCACTGACTGTTGAGGTTCCGGTATGATTTACGGGCAGACATGGTGCCCGGCAAGGTGGCAAAGCATCCGATCGCCCCGGCGGCGCCAACACCCAGCGATACGTAACGAATCAGAGTACGGCGTTGCTTACGGGTTAACCCTTTGGGCTTGGACGTTGGCGAGGGTGGAGTCCCGGATTCGTCCGAAGAAGCAAACTCGGCATCCGAAGATGATTCCAGAGTAAACGGGAATGATTCCACCACCTTCTTGACCTTGCCGTCGATAGTGAGGTTTTGCTGGCCATTGTACCGGAAGACACCATTGCGCAGCACCATGCCTTCCTCCTCGGCACGAATGCCGAACACCGAGTAATTCAACGAAAAATTGCGAAACTGTGCTCCTGCGCCTTCATGAATCACGATACCATTCCAGTCGAAGGGATTAGGCGGTTGTTTACTCTGGAAATTATACTGATCGTCGTTGATCGAGGTAAACACTACCGGGGTGGAGGAGGTTCCGTTGACCACGATCCGCCCATGCACCTGTAGCTGAGTAAAGGGCTTGAACAGGAACACGCACCCAGGCCCGATCGTCACTTCGACATCAGCGGGTATTTCGACATCCTGCTCCACGATATACGGATTCCCGGTAGTATCGAAAGTGATTCGATGCACGACGCCGCTGAGAACGGTTTCCGCCGAAACCAGGCCACAAAAGAGCACTATAAGACCGACGCTAATTCTGGCCGACATGAGAATTATCCTCCAGCAGGACCGAGTTGTCCCCTTGATTGTTACCGAATGTTTTACCGTCTCAGCTGTTCAAAATACAAAGTTGCTTGCCGCGAAGCAATGTAAAGCGCTTATAATTGTGCCTGCCCGGCAAGGTAGTGTCCGTGTTCAGGTTACCGTTGGTTCCGGATTATCCCTTAGCCGTTCCAGAGGTCCCCGAAGCAGGAATCCATATTTACGAGAATAATACTCGCGAGGAATCAATGCCAAAACTATTTTGTATACAATTTGACACACGGGTGACGGCTCGTTCCTCTTGACGAAGCCATCGGCCGCACGTGAAACCATTGAGTGCTAAACGAAACCTGAGTTCGGGATATGTGGTACTGAGCGGGGACTCTCGCCCAACCGCCAAAACAGTCTTGAACCACTCACTTTGTGCAGGACAGGCATTTTTTAATGAAGAAAACGGATATATCCCTTCTGTTTCTTGTACTCGCCGTCTGGTCTCTGGGACATCTGGCGTGCAAGCCCCCTGTTGATCCCACATCGAAAGTCGAAAACGCCGACCTTGTCATTGAAATCGACTCCAGCACCAGCATTTCCGATCTCGTTATTGGCGATACCATCTCGTTTCAGGGGAACGTATTCGGCGCCCATCATTTTGACTCCGTACGGATTCAGATTTTCAAGGACGCCTTTGACACCCTCATTCTGCCTGTCGGCAACAAGTCTCCTTCACGTACCCATCCGTTCAGATTCACCCACCAACTGCAATCGACGGACACCGTAGCGATTGTTCTGCTGGGGTTTCGCACGGATGGCGCCGCGATCTCCGACAGCGCGTTTGTTTTCGTCCAGGGCATTCCGCCTTCGCTGAGCAGCGCATCCAGGGACCTGTCGGTTCTCGAGCAGGACCGGGTCGTACTCCGGGCACCCCTCACCCAGGGCACGCCACCATTTGAATATACCTGGGTCAGGGACGACACACTCACTTTGGGCAGTGTCACTACCGACTCCCTGATCATTTCCGAAGCGCGAACAAGCGATGCCGGCACGTACGAATGCCGGGTAGTATCGCCCTGGGGAGAGGCAACCGCAACGTTTCATCTTTCCGTCAGAGCCTTGAACAATGCGCCTGTCTGGACTTCCGACACGATAACTCTGGACAACCTTGCGCAGGGTAAAGCGACCTCCGTACCGCTGCGGGATAAGGTCGAGGACCCCGATCCGAACCAGACTCTTGAGATTTCGATTCTCGGCGAATCTCCTATAGGAGCAATTGTCGACGACGGAGTGTACACGTTCTCAGCCGAAGGAGTTGCGATCGGTACGTATGTCGAGTATGTCCGGGCAAGCGACGGAGCACTATCGGACACCATTTGCATAATTACCAGCGTGGTTTCTTCCGACGATGTCGCCAACAGCCCGCCCTTTTGGACACGCGACACGCTGAACCTCAAGGTAGAAGAAGGTGACACTGTTGCTTTCGCACCATCGGATTCCGCGGCCGATGCAGATACCGCCGATGTTCTTCGGTTTTACCTGGTAGATTCACTCTCCCGGTCATCCCTCGATACTCTCTACCGGTTCGCTTCGGAGCCTGGAGATTCGGGCGTGTATTTCGAGCGGATCAGGGTGACCGACGGGTTGGCCTGGGACACGGTTGTTGTACAAACCACCGTATCACCCGCGTACTTCACCCTCACCGTTCCGGCCCCGTCAAATGGTTCGGTTTCGGTGGAGCCGGTGCGGAATTCGTATCGGATGGGAGACTCGATTACTCTTGTCGCGACTCCAGGTTCCGGGTATCAGTTCAAAGAATGGGGTGGCGATGTAATCGGGTACAATCCTCAC
>JBEPYC010000182.1:0-8042 GCA_041641555.1 Chitinivibrionales bacterium
CCTTTATCCACCAATGGGGGAGTCGCCTCCAGGCACGATGCAGTTCGCCGGGGGCACCGCGGGTAGAATGGGCACCCCGTACCATTCTGTCCGAGCGCCTTTTCTTCGTCCGTGGCTTCCATCCGGGAGCCTCGCCTCTTTCCTGGTGCCGGGACACTGTCCAGGAGAAGGTGGGTGTAGGGATGAAGCGGATTGTTGAATATCTGGGAATCGGATCCCATCTCCATGATTTTCCCGAGATACATTACTGCAAGTCTGTTGGCCAGATGCCGCACGACCGCAAGATCGTGTGAGATGAACAGCATCGTCTGGTTGTATTGCTGCTGTAAGTCCTGCAAGAGGTTTATGATCTGCGCCTGAATGGATACGTCCAAAGCACTGACCGGCTCATCGGCAATCACCAGTTCGGGACTGGTTGCAAGTGCACGAGCGATTCCAATTCGCTGACGCTGACCACCCGAAAACTCGTGCGGAAACCGAGTGAGATACTCGGGTGAGAGGCCAACCTGCCTGAGCAGCTCCTGAAGCCGCCCTTCCCGCTCGGATTTGCTGCCGAAGTTATGCACGATGAGCGGTTCTTCCAGTGTGCTTCGTACCGACATCCGCGGGTCAAGAGAGCTGAAAGGATCTTGAAAAATGATCTGAATGGCTTTGCGAAGCGCGCGTTTTTGCGGCGGTTTCAAATCCCGCCATCTTCGGTTCTCGTTACCGGTGGCCTCGAGGTTGAGATGGATTTCGCCTTGCGTGGGTTGATTCAAATCCAGGACCGTCAAAGCCGTGGTGGTTTTCCCACAGCCGGATTCGCCTACCAACGCAAAAACATCGCCCCGCCGAACCGTAAAACTTACACCATCGACAGCCTTGACGTGACCGACTACTTTGGCCAGAAGACCGCGCGTAACCGGGAAGTAGACCGAAAGATCGGTAACCTGAAGGGCATGGTTAACAGTGGAATCAGTCATAGAGAAAACACCTGACAGGATGGGATGTGCCGGCCCTGTACAGGGGCGGATGCTCCGTTTTACATCGTTCCATAACCTTGGGACATCGCGGGTGAAAGGGGCATCCGTCCGGGATGTGGAGCGGGTTGGGAACCTCGCCGGGAATTACCGTGAGGCGACCTTTTTTTCCGGCAAGCGATGGAATCGTCTGTAGGAGCGCCTGGGTGTACGGATGAAGCGGGGAGCGAAAAAGCTCCTCGGCGGGAGCCTGCTCGGCAGCTTCACCAGCATACATCACCAGTATTTCATGCGCCAGGTCGCTGACAATTCCCAGATCGTGGCTGATGATGATCATGCTCATCTCGAGCGATTCCTGCAGTTGCTGCAGAAGGTCGAGGATTTTCGCCTGAACGGTGACATCGAGCGCGGTCGTGGGTTCATCAGCAATCAACAGCTGAGGATTACAGCAGAGCGCCATTGCGATCATTACCCTCTGGCGCATGCCTCCACTCATCTGGTGGGGAAAACTCTGGTATGACCGTCTTCCATCCGGGATGCCGACTTTCTCGAGCATTTCGATTGCCTGCTCCTCGGCTTCGGCCTTTGTCGCTCCTTTATGCAACCGGAGCACTTCTTCAATCTGCGAGCCACATGTGTAAACCGGGTTGAGGGAGGTCATCGGGTCCTGGAAGATCATGGAGATATCCTTGCCTCTGATTGCACGCATTTGCGACTCTGGCAATGTAAGGATATCTTTCTGACCAAACCGGATCGAGCCCGGACCTATCCGGCCAGGCGGCTGGGGGATCAGGCGCAATGTTGTCAGAGCACTAACGCTTTTTCCGCATCCCGATTCACCAACAATGCCCAGGGTCTTCTGGGGTGCTACGGAAAAACTGACACCGCGAACCGCACGTGCCGTTCCTTCATCCGACTCGAATGATACATGGAGTTCCTCAACTGAAAGCAATTCCGACATGCTGTTTTTCCGGCCTTTTCAGTACTGCCCTGTCGTGCGTTGAAAACGGTCTGAGCTAAACTGCAAAGATCTAAAACTGTTTTATTAAGGGGTTCCAGCGCAACGTATAATCATCCGAAGTGCCACATCTGGGACCTTCGGTCCAAAAATCGATACTTCGAAGTACGGAAAGTAGCCGTAAGTTATTGGTTTTTGAGGTTTTTTCGTTCGGCGTGCCGATTGCATGACTCCTATCGGTTATTTTGCGGTATATTTATGGGTGCAATGCTTCCAAAGAAAATAGAAATCATACGACGGGCACTGCCTATTCTGATTGCCGGGCTTTTTCTTTTGCCGGTCAGCACTATGGCTGGAATCGAAGATCTGAAGCTTGGGATGAAAAGCATGTACGCGGAGCCTGGCGACACGGTATGGATGCCGGTATATCTGGTCAACCACGAAGACATTCTCGTCAGCAGGTGCAGTTTCGACCTCAGTTTTTGTGGATCCCCGGGGATTACATTCCTGGGGTTTTCGCAGGAGCACAGCTCATTTTTGGACTGGGTCGACCAGTCCGACTCTGGTGATGGATCTGGATTTGCCAGGCAATACGTGTTCGATGGTACCCAGAACGTTGCGGGGTACGGCGATGGCGAAATTGTCCGGTTTCAGTTTGCTGTCTCTCCTGGTGAGTCGGTCGATGCAGTGTGCTCACTGGGAATATCCGCAATTCGAATCAAAACCGATGATGGGAATCTGGTGTATCCGGCGGAGTTTGCCCGAACGATCGATGTGGTTGCGGAAAAACCGCCGGCAGTCGGTGACGTGGACGGCAATGGTACTGTTACAGGTGAAGATGCCCAGCTGCTTCTTCTCCGGGCAACCGGGGCAACGACCGATACTAACCTGGCTGGTACACTTGATATCAGTGGAAACGGGGTTGTAACCGGATACGATGCCTCGCTGATTCTGGCCCATTCGGTTGGACTCATTGCCCGGCTGGTGCCGCAAGAGGACGATTACGCACCCGGGTTTTCCAGAGGAGATGAGTGGGGAAGCTATCGGAGGTTGTTTATCGATCTACCCGTGCAGGTAGCCTCGACGGTATACCGGTACGACATCTATGGGTACGAAATCCAGGGTCTGGTCTCGGCAACCGTGGAGCTCGATATACGGGCACCGGTGCATGGAATCAAAGCTGTTGAAAGCGGGGTGAGAGGGTCAGTTGTCTCCGGGCACCACGACTCAGACAGGGACAGGTATACTGCCGCTGTGGTGACCAGTGACCCAGTAGAAAACGGGAGGGTACAATTGTTTTCGGTCTTCGTGAGTCACGACCCGCTCGGGGGTGTTCCAGGAGTTTTCTCCTTTGAGAATGCTTCGGTGAACGAGTTTTCGGATATTCATACGTCGGCCTACGATGTGCCGACTCGGGTATTCAGGTCACGGCCTGGTCCAAAGCTCAGAGCTGGTGAGTCTGCAATACGGGTTTTCGATCTGCAGGGAAGAGTGGTTTCTCAGAAGAGGGTGCAGTCTGAGGTGTCGATCATTCCTGAAAGGCACGCAGTGAGAGCTCTTGCTCCGGGTGTATACGTTCGTGAAAAAACGCCAAAACACTCTGATAACTTGAAGTAAGCATGGGCAGTATATTGTTTATATATAATACCTATAGGATTACATCAAAGGCCTTTCGCGGTATTTGTTGCATGCCTTGAGGAGGAACAATGAAACGGACCGTTTACCGCGTAGCTTCGACAGTGGTGATATTCGGGGTCCTCGCAGCAGTTGCGCTGGGGCAGGGATTCACCGTCATGCCTTCCTACCCGGAACCTTCGTACCCGCAGTTTATTCTGGACCCGCGTTCCCCGCAGCTTGAGGATTCAGTTTCGCTTGATGTGATTCTCGATGTTCACCCCAACAGCTGTGTACCGAGCTATACTACGTCTTTCGCCATCGAAAAAGTGAATGAAAATGTTTGTATTTCCTGTCCGCAGGAATTCATCCTGAAAGTCGACTACTCCGAGGAGTCTGGGATGACAAATCCGGGGGAAGCTTGCGCACAGGTACTGACTCCTTATGGACCCCGATTCGAATTTGCTTCCCTCCAGGTCGGTACCTACACAGTTGTTGAGAACAAGGACAGCGATACGCTTCTCACATTCACTGTAGGTCAAGATCGGGATCCCGGCTTTATTCGGGGTATCGTTTCGAAAGACCGGGAAGGACAGGAAACGCCGACGCCCATTGGAGGTGCCAGGGTGTATCTCCAACGACCTGATTACATGGTTCTTCAGAACACGATCACCTACTCGGAGGTTGTTTCGTGGCCCTTCGTTCCTCAGACGATGGTCGATTCGGCGATTACCGGTGAAAATGGTGGATTTGAATTTACCGGTCTGGAACCCTCTTTGTATTCTATTCGGGTGCGTGCTGAAGGGTACCAGGCGAAGACCTTGGGGGTGAGCCTGCCCTCGGACAGCCTCGTTTCGATACCGCTGCTACCATTAAATTCGTTTGCCGCTGTCGAGGGAAAAATCCGTGGCCGTTCATGCAGCGATAATGTCATGCAGGATGGTATTGTATGTCCGCTGTCTGCTCTTGAGGGCTGCACCGTTTCTGTGGCGGTATACGGATGGGGCTCGAGCTCTCCGGTGGTGGAATCGGGATCGGTGATGTACATGCCACAGCGGCTCTATCATGCTGTTACCGATGCCCAAGGTTCATACCGTATAGACAGCATACCTCTCACGCAAAATGGTGAAATCGCAGCCGCGACGGTTACCAAAACGGGGTATGCTCCGAGATCTGTCGATACGATTCTCAATGCGGGAGCATCGACGCTGGTCAATTTCGATCTCCAGGCCGATGCAGCTGTAGATATCGCCCTCGAGCGTCCCGAAGCAGGTGTCGAGCAGGCGGGAGTTATACAGTTCTCCCCGAAAGATCAGATGCTGTCTATCCGGGTCGACAGGGCTCAGATGGTGTCGATCGACGCCTTTCTGTCCAACGGCCGAAGGGAAGGGCGCCTGTCTACGAGCCGTCATTTCGGACCGGGGGTGTATCGGTTTTCGATGGATAGTGAGAGCCTGGGCGCGGGCATGGTGATTGTTCGCGTTCAAGGCGAGGATTTCGAAGAGACGAGGCGAATCAATCTGACGAGGATGAATTAGATATGCTTTTTCGGGCAGCATTGATAGCGGGATTGCTTTGGACCGGCGGACATGCCGGTCCTTTTGTATCTGGTATCGAACCTGTGGTTCCAGATGACTCCGATTCTGTATTTGTGACCGTATCCGGACTGATACAAGTAGGTGATCAGATCGTGGATTCTTCGGTGCAGGTTTCTGGTGATTCGGTTATTGCCGCGATTTGGATCGACCGTTGCCAAACCTCGTGTCCACTTGCCTTCAAACACATAGATATTCGTCTCCAGGCCGGGAAACTCGATGCGGGTACCTATCAGGTTGAAACCAGAATTCATTCAGTGGACAGCGGTCAACCTGCCGACACTTCAACCAGTTTTCTTCGGCGAGAACTGGAAATATACCCTCAGAGCCAAGAAGAAGTTGCTGTTGCATCCATCTATTCAGAGGTAACAAGTGAGTATGATCCATGGTATGCCTATGTGAATGGAGATACCCTGACCATTCGGATGTCTCTTGTGGTCCCGTCGGGGGCTCACTTACAGGCGGGTGCACATGCGGGGGGTGATTCCGTGGTAGTCGTTGTTCATGACCAGTCACTCACCCCGGCATCGTCCACGGATACCCTCGCAATCGCCATTGCCCTCAAGGGCGCGGCGAAGACCAGTCGCCGGGTTAGTGTCAGGTACCGCGCCAACTACCGACTCGAGCAGGGCGAGAAAGACCGACTGTTGGGCGCGATGCAGATTGATTTGGCAGCGCCTTCGCTGTGCGTGAATCTTACCGATACAATCTCGGAAGGGTACTGCCTGTTTGTCGATTCGACATGGCGACCGTACGAGCTTATCACCCCGGTTGTGGAGAGTGTCTCATGCATTCGTCTACAGCCCAATCCCCTCCACACACCTTCTGTCGAGTATCACCTCTACGCTGACGATATCGCAGTGGATACCGCTTCGCCGACCGATTTAGCGTGGGCTCCGCTCAATGAGCTTCTGGATACGCTGGAAACATACGAAACCTACTATGCCGGACAATGGAATGTGGTAGAGCGCAGTGGGTCGATTACGCCGTACTGGGCTCTGTACGAGGGTGACCACATGATGGAATTGACGTACGTGGCTTCAGATACGGATAGTTTCCGCAGTTTTATATGGAGATCTTTGGATACCTCTCTTGTGGTGGAATCTCTTACGCGCATCAGTCTCTGGGCGGCCACGGGGGAACTCGCCGGAGCAACCTCTGTTGCCGAAAACCGGCTGTCTTCGCCTGCACAGCGTCCGTTGGCGCCTTTCATCGAGAAACACGGTGAAGGAATCGTGATGCGAGGAAGGGGAGTGGTGAAGGTGTTTACTTCCGAAGGCAGGCTGGTTCGACGAATACCTGTAGACGGGGTGGGAGCTGATCTGTCAGCTACATTTCTTTCCTGGCAGAATGTGGGCCTTGCGGGAATGCACGGAATATTCCTGATCGAATTCGACGCTCAGGGTAGGACTCCCAGAAGTATCCTCGTAACCCGCCACTAACCGCTCCGGTACCCGGTATTCGATTTCGAAAACCCAGTCCCGAATTCGAAATATTTCCCAAGATACTTGCTTTCTGCTGGACCAAAGGAGCCCGGGCAGCTTCTGAAATCAGTTCAGATACCCGGGTTTGCCGGGGTTCCCGAAGGGCAATTGTATGCGGCATGGATATTGCTCAACGAAATGATGCCACGGGAGCGGTTCTCCGCAATGTGAGCGTACGACCACCAAAGGTCGAGCAGCAAGCGAATGCAGCAACCAGATCCCAAACATGGGGTCACAAGAGTTGCATCTTCTACTTCACACACCGGACCCGCGGAGAACCGTCTCCTAATTCTTCCGCGGGTCTTTTTTTATTCTGGCTCAAAATCATAAGCGGCTCTTGAAGAAAACCATTTCGTATACACTTCTGGACAATCCTGAATCCCGGCAAAACTCCCTGCAGCACGGAGGGTTCGGTCCGATCAGGAGCCCTTAGGCGAAATCGCGTTTGCAGCTCAAGGAAGCATTAGAATCAGCCGTTCCTTCTTGAGAATTTCTGTACCGCCATATTATTTATATTGTACTAAGGGGGGTACCGTTTGATGGGAAGCGGTCACATGAAGTAATTAACCGGGAATCCCAGAAACGGCATCAGAAAAGAACAATTCGGATCTATAGCTGGATTAAGCGTTTTAGCTATTTTTCCGGGTTTCGTTTGAGGCATGAAAGGAAATGGCTAAGATGAGCGGGGGCACACGCACACTTGGGCTGTACAAGGGTTTAATCGGAGCAGGTATTCTGGTGGTATGTCTGACAGGGGTGTCGCATGCCGATAATTACGCCGACTGGAATTACCAGGATACCATCTATCTGAATACGACTTCAACCGGTGCAAACATTCCGGCCTCAGAAGGAACGATCAGCGATATGCCGGTGCTGGTTCGTCTTATCGGAGGGCAGAACTTCAATTTCCAGCTTGCAAATCCTACCGGCGCAGATATCAGATTCGCCGATGCTTCCGGGAGCCATCTGCCGTACCACATCGAACGGTGGTGCACTGCCTGCGATCCTGACTCGGCCGAAATCTGGGTGCGAACCGATGTTCAGGCAGACAATGCATCTCAGTTTATCGTCATGTTCTGGGGGAATCCCTTGGCCGCCGACAGCTCAAATTCTCATCAGACGTTTGCGACCGGCAGCAACTTCTCATCCGTATGGCATTTAGATGAAGACGCCGAGGGAAAGAGCGGGACGAACATCTATAAAGATTACACCGCGCATTCGCTTGTTGGTATAGACAGTGTTGCGGCCACCGGCAAAAATGGTGTTATCGGGAGGGGTCAGGAATTCCTTGGAGCATCTACCGAGGACCATATATATATCGATGATCCCAACTTTCATCTTATGGAGCATAATTCCGTCACCATAGAGTTTTGGCTGAACCCGCATTATGATGGAAACGGAGGATACGTTTTTGGCGATGAGCAGGGGGATA
>JBEPYC010000183.1:0-8065 GCA_041641555.1 Chitinivibrionales bacterium
CCCCCCTTCCGGTTCGAAGAGAACCCGAAGAAACCGGAATCGGGTGCAGGCTGGCTCGAATCCTCCCAAAGACCAATACTTAGCCGGAAGGAGTCGACGAAAGAAACGTACCCGGCCACGAGGGACAGAAACACCTGAAATCAAGACTTCAGCACGACTTTCCCAGGCGATCGCTTCGACACGCACGCCGCGGGAACTTGAAAAACTAATGTGGCGCGAGTTGCGCGCCTCAAGATACGAGAATGTCCTTCGGGTCTTTGAAAAAGCGAATGTGAATGCATCTCCTACTATGACTCACTACCTGCTGAAAATGCGTGCACTCGAGCATATAAGCGCATCTCGCCTGGAAGCATTCTTCGCTGAAATGGATATTAACGATAAGGAATTCATCGTAAAGAAAGCCAGATTCCTGTACGAGCGCGGCCGACTTCGTGATGCTTTGCGGACACTTTCAAGCCAAAGCAGAGCCCGGGCTTTGATCGGAAATGGAGATCAGCTCCAGCGAGTTGCACTTCTCATACGAGCCCGGGCACAAACCGCCCTTTCTTTCACACAGCCTGACAGCACGGGCTTATCTGCAGCTTTGAACTCCTGGTTCAGAGTCAAATATTCCTTTCGTAATGCTCAAGAATCCACCGTATTTTCAGAAGCAAACCTGCAGATTCGAAGCATTGCAGAAAAACTAAAGGAAATCCGAGGCTAAGTTCAGGAGCAGACCTGTGAAACCGAAAGCGCACCCGTTGTTTTCAGCTCCACAAAAGACGAAGTAGAAACTGTTGGTAATCACCTCCCGCCGGATCCCTACGATTGGAATGGAATCACCGTTCACCAAAGCACTGCGGGATCAGTGTACCGCTACTGCGATGTTAAGTATTAACTTTTCGGAATATCTTCACGCACCGAAATCATCCGACAGGAGCAATGCATTTTTTCCGACAACGACCGCTCCGCTGACGCCAGTCAGGGCAGTCCGGGAATTCGTTCTCGTATCTTATCGGTCTGCTCTTCGAGTTCCTCTCGGATGGTGTCCTCGGTCGCCTCGGCTTCTTCCTCGATTCGCTCCCGTACCTTCTCTTTTGTTTCTCCGAGCCGTTCTCGCCCACGCTGCGTAATGCTTTCGCCACCAAAACCGGCAAATCGGACCGAGGGATCCGTGGCGAAGCCTCCAATTTCCATGCGTAGAATCACCCGCCCCTGAGCATCGGTCGGTACACTCCCCCCCTCAATGGCATCGGAGAGCCCAGGGATATCAGTGTTCTCAATCAGCCCCTGCAATGCCCCTTTCCCCTGTCGCTGAAGCGCAACGATCTGCTCTGACAGCTCGCGGGGCAGCCTGTCCTGTACATTGAAATCCAATGCACCATCAAAGGCTGCCATGCCCTGGGCAAGCCATAATCCGGCGGGATTGGTCATGCGCATAGTGTCCATGCGCACGGTTCCCGTGTCCACCCGAAGGACCATCGACAGGGATTCAAACGACGGTTCAAATTCCTTTCCCGTAGCGTCCGTGACAATCCCCAAAATCTTCTGAGACAGATCCCCCTGAGCCAGACTGCCCTCGCTCACTGCCGTACGCATCGTTCCATCGATGGTCTGCACAAGCGCATCCATCGTGGCCCCCTCAGCACGAAAATCCGAACCAAAAGACCCCGTACCTTGAATCAATCCCTCGACGTTTTCCAGTGCCCCTACGAGTGGAATGCTGTTTGGCACCAGACTCAAAACCCCAGCGACGACTTCGGACAAAGATGCGTTCCGTACCGCGAATGACTCCGAAACACTCAGTGCTCCATCACGGGTGATTCCTCCACGGAGCTGTCCCGTTGCCGATCCGCTCGCATAATTCCCGTTGAACGACAGCACGGCTTCCGATGGCCCACCTTCCACACTGCCTTCGACGGTTTTCGCCACAATCCGACGGAACCGAAGCTCATCGACTTCTATTTGTCCGCTTACAGAAATTGGCAATAACGGAAACGAGAAGTCCTGGGTTTGATCCTCTGCGGCCTCTGCCTGCTTCTCATCCTGCCGATTTTGCTGTTCCGGCAAGACCAGGAACTCGTCCAGGACAAGAAGTGGTGAGGTAAGAAGGAATTCGGCAGAAGGCACACGGGTGGTATCGGACAGAATAAGACCTGGATCGGAGAGAGTCGATGTAAATTTGATTTCGCTCTCCTCCCCTTTGACGTAGAAAGTGTCTACCACCTGGTTGCCGGAAAAGCTCCCTCCTCCCCGTACGGTGACCGGAGAGGCTTTTTCTGCCGGAACAATCACGATATCGTTTACCTCGAAACCACCATTGACTGATAGCGAAGGATCAACTCGACCCTGAATTGCGGCATCGAGCCGAAATGAACCATCTTGGAACAGATCCCTCCCCACCAATGCATTGTAATTTTCTGGATACACCACTGCGTCGAGCTGCATATCCACCGAAGGAACCGAATCCGATGTTTTTGCGGAACCCGAAAGGCCAATGTAGGAGTCCTGTAAAACAACTGACACACTGTCTACGGTGACTGACATTTGGTTAGGGTCCAGCACCAGGTTATGCTCAATTTCCATTTCTGGAAACCTGCTCTTTTCCTGCGCCTGAGTGCTATCGAGTTCGATTCGTTCTATTTTGGTGTCTCCCCAGGTACTGATTCTCAGTGGATCATCCTCGAGCTCGATTCTGGCCCGTTGGGAAAGACCATCTATTCGTGCATAGCTTCCATCCTTGCGGTTTCGGTATACAATTTCCGCGTCTCTGAGCAGTAACCGCTCGAGAGAAACCGGGACGGGCAACGAGATCTCCTCTTCCACATTCGAGGTATCTTCCTGTTGTCCTCCCAGCGTCTCAAGATTACTTGTACCCGAAGAATCAACTTCTATCAAAACCCGCGGTGAATGCAACACCAACTCACTGATCACGGCTTTGCCCCTGAACAGCGGTAGAATGGCTACGCTCAGAGTAAGATCGCGCAGTGACACCATCTCCCCTTCTGAAAAATCGCCTTCTGAAGCGTTGGCTATACCCACGTTTTTGAGAGAAAACCCAATCCGGGGAAAGATGGATAGTCCGGCTCGTTGGATCGTGACATCTCGGCGAAGCGATTCCTCGAGAGAAGTCTCAACCAGTTCCTGGATTTTCTGGGGAGGATAAATGAAGCGAAGGGTAAGGGCCAGCCCAAGCCAAAGAACAATGAGGGCAGCTACAAAAATGCCGACAATAGTCAGCAGACGTTTGATTTTCATTGAGCCTCCCGGAGAAACGTTTTGGAAAAGCCGAAACCTATCATGAGTATTCAAATCGCATGCCAGGTTAGCAGAATCAGCGTGGGAAGCCGTATTTTAGTGAATGGATACTCGTACATATTGATCGTTCCGATTGGATTTGCATGAAACCGTTTTCTCTCTTGATAAAACCCGCTTCGGGTCTCTGCAATATCGATTGCGCCTATTGCTTCTATAAGCGCGTTCTGGATGAAGTCTATGTTGACCGGCAGAATTCGCTGAAGATGTCCCTGGAGACAGCAGAAAACATGATCCGCAAATTTCTTAGTACAAAGTTCCCTGCGGTATCCATTTGTTTTCAGGGCGGAGAACCTCTTCTGATGGGCCTCGATTTTTATCAGAAGATTATCGAATTCGAAAAAAAATGGGGTTTTCCCGGTCAGTCGGTCGGTAATTCATTCCAGACCAACGGATTGTTGATTACAGAGGACTGGGCAGACTTTTTCAAGCAGTACAATATGCTCGTGGGGATCAGTCTCGATGGGCCACCGCAGGTACACGACCACTATCGAAAGAGTTATCGCGGCGAGGGCACCTTCGACCGAGTCATGGCTGCCATTGAAATCCTCCGGAAGAAAGAGGTCGAATTCAATATTCTTTCCATGATCACATCTCACAGCGTTACGCATATCGACGAAACATTTTCCTTTTTCAAACAGCAAGGACTGAATTACCTGCAATTCATTCCATGCCTCGAAAACGATCCGAAAACCGGAAAGATATCAGAACATAGTATCAATTCGGATCAGTACGGCACGTTTCTTAAAAGGTTGTTTGATTTGTGGTACATGAACGGCTACCCCGATATCTCGGTTCGTCTTTTCGATAACATTCTCGCCTACCAGCTCGACGGACAGCATCATTCATGCTGTTACCAGACATCATGCACCAGCTATTTTCTTGTCGAACACAACGGCGATGTTTTTCCGTGCGATTTCTATGCGTACGAAGACTGGAGACTGGGAAATATCAATACCGACTCATTTGGGGACCTTGTCAAATCAAAAAAACGCGCAGAATTCTCCGGCATGAAGCAGAAAGTCAATCCGGCTTGCAGAGAATGCTCATACTTTTCGTTTTGTCACGGAGATTGCACAAAGTTCAAAGTGTTTGAAGATCGTTCACCCGACTCGCTCAGCTTTCTGTGTCCCGGATTCAAGGATTTCCTTGCGTACACCGAAAAAAGATTCGACAAGGTAGCCGATCAGGTGCGAACCCAGAGAAGGCAGAACGGAGAAGTACCTTCCGGATCACAGGCGAATATCCCGAAAGATTTCCCGCGCAATGAACCGTGTCCGTGCGGAAGTGGAAAGAAATTCAAGAAATGCCACGGAAAAAACGCATGAGAGCAGTCGTCATGGCATGATGAAGCCTGTGGCGATATAGAAAAAGCGGACCCTCCCCCCGTGGGTCCACTTCTTATCTGGATTATACCACACACAGTAGTCTTCGGCAAGCAATTCCTCAGAGTTGCAGGAAAAAAAGGGTTGCATTTTTTTCTTTTCTTGAATATATTAACCTAAATTATATCGCCCAGGAAAACACCGCCCCGATCCCCGTACTTCTGTGTAAACGGCAATGTAAGAAACATGTACGATTTTTCAGTCCTTAGAGAACTCCGCAAACGAACCAATCAGACCATCCAGGAAGTATCTGAGCAATCAGGCGTATCTCCAGCCGTGATTTCCAAGCTGGAGCGAAACCAGACGCAGGCCGAGCTGGAGACACTCTATCGGCTCGCCCGAGTGTTTGGAATCACTGCCAGTGAACTTGTCGCCCTGGCCGAATCGCAAACTGCCCAGACCAAGTCCGCCGAAGTGTACCGCTCGGGTGGGTTTTCATTCACCCGCGTCTCCTATTCCAATTTGCGCTCGATGTACGGTTCGGGTTTAGCTGGGAGCGAAGTGTCGCGCCCGGAGATTCATCGGGATGATTACGAGATCTGCTGGGTTCTCGAAGGATCGGTTCGCATATCACTTCCAAACGAACGGTATGATCTGCGCAAAGGTGAGTCGGTGCAGTTCGATGCAGTTTTGGAACACACCTATGAGGTTCTTGAAGACTGTCAGCTGTTCATCGTTCATCTTGCAAAAGCCAAGCGATTCTGACCGATCTGCTGCGCCAGGAAGTGTGCCGGGTAAGTGGAATGCCGGGAGTGGCCTAACACCGTAAAACATGCCAGTTTCTGGCTCAATCAAAGAGGTGTGCATGATCAAAACAGGATTGGTTTCGATAACTTTCCGCCAGCTTTCTCCCCAGAAAATAATCGAAATGGTGACCAGGGAAAACCTCGACAGCATTGAGTGGGGGGGCGATTCCCACGTTCCACACGGTGAAACCGAAACTGCCCACTCGGTAGGCAAGATGACCCGTGAAGCCGGGCTTGCGGTGAGCGCATACGGATCGTATTATCGTATCGGACACAGCGAACAAGAGGGTTTATCATTTGAAAATGTGCTCCGAAGTGCCGTTGCTCTCAAAGCCCCAACTATCCGGGTGTGGGCGGGCAGAAGAGAATCACAGAGCGCCGATGAAGCTTATTACGAGCTGGTTGCCTCTGAATCTCGCCGCATTGCGGAAATGGCCGGGGAAGAGGGAATCACCGTCTCCTACGAGTACCACGCAAAAACACTGACAGACACCAACGAATCAGCCCAAAAGCTGCTCGCACAGGTAGACCATCCCAATATCCGCACTCTCTGGCAGCCGCCCAATAATCAGACCACGGAGTATTGTGTTGAAGGCCTCAGGGGAGTACTCCCCTTTCTCACCCACCTGCACGTGTTTCATTGGATCTATCCTAAAGGAGAACGTGTCCGTCGTCCATTAGCCGAGGGTTCCCAGCGATGGAAGACGTTCCTGAAAGAAGCAGCCAAAGCCGAAGGAAACCGGTTCGCATCTATTGAATTCGTTCATGACGGTGAACCGGAGAGTTTTCCGGCAGATGCAGCCGCTCTTCGGGAATGGTGTAACTCGGTAGCTGAATAAAAGGGACTCTCCGGCACTCTGGTTCGTGTGGTGAACTGTGCCTCGGAGCCGTATAGAAAAGGGGCATCATGCTTTGGCGATGCCCCTTTTTCTATAGATGTCACCTGGGTCAGCGCTCTCTACCGCACCACACGAGCACTTCCGCCTTTCATTACCTTTTCGACTTCTTTCCGTGAAGCCATAGACGTGTCACCTGGCGTTGTCATCGCCAGAGCACCATGGGCCGCGCCGTATTCCACCGCCAGTTTCGGATCGTCGGTCTGCATGAACCCGTATATGAGGCCGGAGGCAAAGCTGTCCCCTCCCCCGACCCGGTCCATAATTTCCAGGTTCTCCCGCATGGTTGCCTCATGGAATTCACCACCGGCCCAGCAGATCGCACCCCAGTCATTAACACTGGCTGTCTTGACAGTGCGTAGTGTGGTTCCAATCACCTTGAAATTGGTATATTCGGCTGTAACCTTTTGAATCATTTTTTTGTAGCTGCCAATGTCGAGTTTCGACAGGTTCTCGTCAACACCTTCGACCTCGAACCCCAGCGCAGCAGTGAAATCTTCTTCATTGCCAATCATCACATCGACATACTTCGCGATCTCGCGATTGACTTCGATCGCTTTCTCCTGTCCCCCAATTGCCTGCCAGAGCGATGGACGATAGTTGAGGTCATACGAGGTTATCGTGCCATGTTTCTTGGCAACCTGCATCGCTTCGATAACCACTTCGGGTGTTGTATCGGACAGCGCGGCGAAAATGCCACCGGTATGAAACCATTTCGAACCCATTTTTCCGAAAATCTTCTCCCAGTCGATATCGCCTTTTTTCAATTGCGAAGCGGCGGTGTTCCCGCGATCCGAGCATCCCAGGGCAGCCCGAATTCCAAAGCCGCGTTCGGTGAAATTGAGGCCATTTCTCACTGCTCGGCCGATCCCATCGTAGTTCACCCATTTCACATGCGAGGCATCCACGCCTCCCTGGAGGATAAAGTCCTCCACCAGCCTTCCTACTTCATTGTCCGCAAAGCCGGTCACCACCGCGGTCCTCATCCCAAAGCATTTCCTCAGACCTCGTGCGACATTGTACTCCCCACCGCCTTCCCATGCTCGGAACTGGCGTGAGTTTCTAATCCGTCCCTCACCTGGATCGAGGCGCAACATGACCTCGCCGAGTGACACGCAATCGTACACACAATCTTCTGTATTTCGAATGTTCAGAACCGACATTATCACTCCTTTTGACCGATAGTTAATCGGGAATCCATGGTTCGTACCTGCAGTTTTCTTCCGAGCACGTTTCCCACTCGCAACCGTTTTTTTCTCATTCCCGGTGTTTATTTCAGGGCATCCATCGCCTCTTTGGTCATCGTGGCGATGGTATCGAACTTGTGTTCCTTAATCAGGTCGCTCTTTACCATCCAGCTCCCTCCGCAGCACAATACGCCCGGAAATGACAAGTACTCCTTTATATTCGATGCATTGATGCCGCCAGTCGGTATGAACCGTACCCCGCCATATGGAGCAGAGATGGCCTTCAAGGTCTTCAACCCTCCCATAGCCTGCGCCGGAAAGAATTTCAGTACCTCCAAGCCAAATCCCAAGCCAGTTTCAATCTCCGTCGGTGTAGCGACCCCCGGGGTAACCGGAATCCCATTTTTTACACAATAGTCAACGACTTTCGTGTTGAGTCCCGGGCTTACAATGAACCGTGCGCCGGCATCGATTGCTATTTTCACATTTTCAACACTCAGCACAGTCCCCGCTCCGACAAGCATATTTCCCCGCTCCGCCACCTTCTTTATAGCCTC
>JBEPYC010000184.1:0-8054 GCA_041641555.1 Chitinivibrionales bacterium
AGGGTTTCGAGCCGGCTGCCATGCGCGGTGTGATCGAAAAAAGAAACGGCGTGCAGTTCATCGTTGACTGCTACAATGCGAACCCATCATCGATGACCGGTGCGCTCCAAATGCTTCGGGACGTCGCGGGAGAAGGTAGAGCGGTTGCCGTGCTCGGGGATATGTTCGAGCTTGGAAGCATGAGTCGGCGTCTTCACCGGCAATTGGGAAACCGTGTCGGGAAGATGGGAGTCGACGCGCTTGTTACCGTGGGTAAATGGGCTGAGGAAATGGCCCAATCGGCGCAGGAATCAGGGTTGAGAAAAGATGTTATTGCCACTGCTGCAACCAGTGATGAAGCGATAGAAAAAACGCGGGCAATGGTGCGGCCGGGAGACACAGTGCTTCTGAAAGGCTCGCGCGGCGTTCACCTTGAAACAGTTTACGAGAGATTCTGAAAAGGCTTATGGATCTGGCACGAGGAGCAATACCACAGAAAATCGCCATAATAGGTGCGGGGCGGAGTGGCCTGGCGACTGCCAAGTTTCTTTTGAACCGGAATACCTCGGTTTTCGTAAGCGACTCTTCGCCGCGTGAAAATCTGGAGTTTGTGCTTGCTGCGAATGATCTGGCACAGGTGTCTCACGAAGCTGGAGGGCACACCGATAGGATTCTTCGCTATAATGCGGTGATACTTTCGCCGGGCGCACGTTCAGATATGCCTATTCTTCAGAAAGCCCGAAACGCGGGGATTCCCGTGTGGTCGGAAATCGAGTTGGCCTACCGTGCTGCCAGGTGTCGCATGCTTGCGGTTACGGGTTCCAGCGGAAAAAGCACAACGGTAAGCCTGCTGGCCTCGGTACTTACCCATGCGGGAAAAAACAGCAAAGCTATCGGGAATATCGGAGTGCCGGCGACCAGTGTTTTACCGGAGCTTGAAGAAACGGCCTGGCCGGTGGTCGAAGTAAGCAGTTTTCAGTTGGAAACGATCGATCGTTTTCATCCACAGGGTGCCGCTGTGCTTAACTTAATGAAAAACCACCTGGATCGGTATGGTTCCGAGCAGGATTACTACAACGCCAAAAAACGAATCGCGCGTAATCTCGGACCCGACGATGTTATCGTGCTGAATGCAGAAGATCCACTCCTGTCGCAATGGGCAGAAGAACTGAAAACACAAACCAGGGTCGTTTTCTTCGGTGACCATGAAGGACCAGAACCGAGTGTGTTTTACCGGGAGGGTAGTGTGATCCTGCGGGAAAACGGCAGGGAAGAGGTCGTGGTATCGACCGACAAAATGCGCCTGAAAGGTCGTCATAACTACATGAATGCCGCAGCCGCAGCAGCGCTGGCCCATTATGCCGTAGGGATCCCCGTCCAGGGCATCGCGCCAGGGCTTTGTAATTTCGCCGGGCTTCCGCACCGTCTGGAGTATGTGGACACGAAAAACGACGTGAGTTATTATAACGATTCCAAAGCGACAACGGGTGAAGCTGTGCTGAGCGCGGTCCAGGCCTTTGATTCCGGTGTCCATCTGATCGCCGGAGGACGTGACAAGGGGTGTGATTTCAGTTTATTGAACAATGAGATGAAAACCCGAGTCGATGCTGTATATCTGATTGGTGAAGCAGCCAGACGAATCGCACGTTTCTGGTCAGGACGCGTTCCCATTTATCACTGCGAAACGTTGAGTGAGGCAGTTAAGACCGCTGCTTCAAATGCGTCGTCCGGAGACTCTGTTGTCTTGTCACCCGGATGCTCGAGTTTTGACATGTTCAGGGATTTCGAAGACCGGGGAGAGGCATTTCGCGAGATCGTCCAGGAAATCAAAGAAACCAAAGGCCCGAAAAAATGAAAAGTAACCTGGCTCGTATGGACCTGGGGATTTTCGGGCTTTCTCTGCTTATGCTCGGCTTCGGTGTCGTGCTGGTGTATAGCTCTTCGTTTGCAGTGGCACAGCAGAAGTACGGTGGAGCCGATTTCTTTCTGGCCAGACAAGCAATTCGCGCGATCATCGCATTAGTCTGCTTTGTCGTGTTCATAAATGTGGATTATCATGTATGGATTCGTTTGGGAAATCTCGGGTATGCCGCTGCAATACTCCTGTTGCTCTATGTGCTGGTTGCGCCAAACGCACAGGCGGTAAAAGGAGCGAAACGATGGATTTCTCTTGGATTTGTGACATTTCAGGTTTCGGAGATTGCACGAATCGCGCTGGTAGTTTTTCTGGCACGAAAGCTGAGCGAGGCCGGCGAGTCGATTCGGCAATGGAAAGTTTTTCTCCGCCACCTCATGTACATTGGGGTCATCTGCGGCCTTATCATTCTGGAGCCTGATTTCAGTACTACAATGCTTATCGGCATCGTTGGAATATCCCTTCTGTTCGTGGCTGGATCGAACTTTTTTCATCTTGCGGCAGTAGCGCTGGCAGGAATACCGGTCGCGATCTACGCAATGCTGGGTACGAGTTACCGGTTTCGCAGGGTCCTGGCATTTTTCAATCCAGGCGAGTACAAAGAAACTGTTGGGTATCAGGCGTATCAGGCAATGATCGGGCTTGGCAATGGAGGTATTCTCGGTCAAGGCCTTGGACAGGGGCAACAGAAGTACTTCTATCTTCCCGAGCCGCATACAGATTTTGCATTCTCCATTCTGGGGGAGGAAATCGGGTTCGTGGGTCTCTTAGTGGTACTTGCCATTTTCGCGTACATTGTCGTCCGGGGCATACGTGTTGCAATGCGTGCACCCGATAAAGAAGGTCAGGTGATGGCATTCGGGTTCACCCTGATGGTAGCCATTTACGTCGTTCTCCATTCAAGCGTAAACACAGGGCTGGTACCCACTACCGGTGTGCCACTGCCTTTGCTTAGCTATGGCGGTATGAGTCTGGTCTTCACGATGAGTGCTATCGGAATTCTCTTGAACATATCGAGCCAGGCGCAGGAAGCGCCTCAAGGCCGGAAACTCAAACGGAAACGCACGTGAACTGATTTGATTATTATCTCGCTCGTATAGGAAAACCATGGAAACAAATGCACACATAGCGATTGCCTCGGGAGGAACTGGTGGCCACATCTTTCCTGCTTTGGCAGTTGCCCGGGAACTGCAGCGACAGTACCCGAACGTGTCGCTGTTGTGGATCGGTACGAACCGAAGCCGGGAAAAAGAGGTCTGTGAAAACAATGGTATTCCGCTTGAACTGGTTGATGTAACGGGTTTCGAACGAAAAATCGGATTGAAAGCACTTCGCGCAATGGGTCAGTTTGGCAGGGAGGTCTTGAGAGTGCGGAGAATCTTTTCGAAGAGAAAACCCGATGCGGTACTTGCATTTGGAGGATATGTCTGCGCACCTGTTCTCACGGCCGCTTCGACTATGGGTATTCCCTACTTCCTCCAGGAACAGAATTCCGTTCCCGGCATGGTAAACAGAATGTTTGCTTCGGGAGCACGGGAGATCTTCCTGGGGATGCCCCTTGCTCTCGGCAAAAGACTGCGAGGAAGTACGATAGTCACCGGGAATCCCGTGCGTCAGGCGCGCTCCGAAGGATACGATGATTTTGAATATCCTCAGGGGCTCGAGCGGAAAAAACGGGCGGTTTTCATTTGTGGTGGTAGCCAGGGGGCTCAGTCGATGAACCGGCACCTTGTGAGCCCGGTCAAAAAATGGCTGCAAGAAGGAACGCAGGTTATCTGGCAGACTGGAAAGGCCAG
Source organism: Chitinivibrionales bacterium (assembly GCA_041641555.1). GTDB lineage: Bacteria > Fibrobacterota > Chitinivibrionia > Chitinivibrionales > WJKA01 > JBEPYC01. The sequence goes on from JBEPYC010000184.1 coordinate 3,691, forward strand.
CTATGACGAAGTCAGGACCGAGCTAAATGAGCATGAGAATGCCCACGTGTTCGTATCGATTGAAGATCCATACCCCTACTACGCTGCTGCAAATGTAGTCTTGGGGCGTGCCGGTGCTTCCACACTCGCCGAGATCGCCTATTTCGGGCTTCCCTGTGTGTTGATTCCACTTCCCTGGGCGGCGGAAGACCATCAGTGGACAAATGCAGCGTGGGCTGAAGCAGGAGGATGGGCCATTCGTGTTGCCCAGGACGAAACAACGGGGCAGGAAGTCGATAAAGCCGTACGCAGGATTATCGATAATCCGGAGTGCGCCGAGCAAATGAGCAAAAAGGCATTGAACAGTAATCCTGCATACGCCGCGGAAGGAATTGCACAAGCCGTGATGAAAGAATGGGACAAATGAGTCTTCGGAAAGCACGCAGGAGAATTCACCTTATCGGGATCGGCGGCATGGGCATGAGTGCTCTTGCAGAGATCCTGGCGTGTACCGGGTTTAAGGTAAGCGGAAGTGACAGAAGTCGCTCGATGGTGACCCAGCGTCTGGAGACACTGGGTATACCCATACAATACAGCCATGCACCTGAGCTGGTGTGCGATGCCGATCTGGTGGTCTACTCAAGTGCCGTTACACCGGAAAACAGCGAGCGTCGATACGCGGCCGATAACGCAATACACACCATGCGCCGCGCTGAGATGATGGGTGAACTCATGCGGAGCAAGTTCACTATTGCAATTTCCGGCACGCATGGAAAAACCACGACGACAGCAATGATGGGGCATGTTTTCCGAGCTACCCATAGAGACCCGACGATCATGGCGGGAGGAATTATCCGCGAACTGGGATCCAATGCGGTAGTCGGGGCGGGGAACATTCTCATTGCCGAAGCGGATGAGTTCGATCGGTCGTTTCTCTGCATGTCACCATCTCTGGCCATCGTCACGAATATCGATGTCGATCATCTGGATTGCTACGATTCCATCGAAACGATTCGAGATGCATTTGTTGAGTTCTGCGGCCTGGTTCCATTCTATGGTGGAATTATCGCATGTGTCGACGACGAAAATGTGCGACGTGTGCTGCCACGGCTCAACAAAACGGTTATCACATATTCGGCACAGGGACGAGAAGCCGACTACCGGGCAGGTTCCATAGATTCGAGTGCCCGGGGAACCAGGTTCACGGTTGAGGTGGCGGGGAAGCCTGCCGGTGAAGTTACAATTGCTCTTCATGGCGTGCACAATGTTGCCAACGCGCTTGCAGTGATCGCGGCCGGCATGGAGTTGGAAATACCATTTGATGAAATCGCCGAAGCTTGCAGCAGCTTTCACGGTGTGCAGAGAAGATTCGAAATCAAAGGAACCAGAGGCGGGGTAACGGTCGTTGATGACTACGCTCATCACCCCAGCGAAATCAGCGTCACAATCGATGCTGCGCGAAGAGCCGGGTACGGACGAGTAATAGCTGTTTTCCAGCCTCACCTATACACCAGAACGCGCGATCTGGCTTCGGAGTTTGCAGAGGCTCTTTCTGGAGCCGACCGGGCAATCGTAACCGAGATTTACCGAGCCCGCGAAGAACCGATACCGGGAGTTGACGCCAGGCTGATTTGCCGGAAAGCGCAGGAAAGCAAACTCGGAAACATTGAACTGGTAGCCGAAAAGGAACAGCTGGCGCGAAGTCTTCCCCAAGAGGTTTCCGCGGGGGATGTAATAATTCTGATGGGAGCTGGTGACATTTCCTCAATTGCCGATTCCCTCCTTCAGGAGATTGCCGATGGCTAAAAGAATAGGGGCAAACCAGCGAAAGCAGATGGCCGAACAGCGTAAAGCAAAGCCGGCGGTCACCAAACGAAAAGGCAAGCCCACCGAGACAAAGCGTGCCCCCCGGCAGCTTCCGAAAGCAACTGCTGTTTTGGTTAAACTCGCACTGGTCATAGCGTCGGTAATCACTGCTGCAATGGTGGGGATACCTCGTGCCGAAGAATGGGCACGCTCATCAAAACTTTTCACTCTTCGGGAAGTCGAAGTGGAGACGCCACCGGAGATCAGTGAATCGGAAGTACGGGAATTGATTGCAGTAAAGCCTGGTGTAAACCTTTTCGAGGTGCAGGTCGACAGCATTCGATCGAGGCTGTCGGTGTTTCCGTGGGCCGCAAAAACGCGGGTCATCAGGAAATTCCCCCATAAGCTGCGGGTGAAGATCGTTGGGAGAAAAGCAGAAGGAATGGTCAGTTTGGGCGGCCTGTACTGCTATGACCAAGAAGGTGTCCTCCTTCCTCTGATTCCTGGGGCCGATCCGAACGTCCCGCTGGTGTATGGGCTCGATGATACGCTGCGCAATGAAGACGGAGCGTTGTGTTTGTCCGAGTCAAGTCTCGGGGGTATCCGGGCTTTTTTCGAACGCGTCGGTTCGGTGGAAAAGAACTTGAAAAACCGCATATCGCAAGTAGACTTGTCTAAACAAGATCAGATCAGTTTCATGGTGCACGATTTGCCGACCGTTTTGGTGATCGACCGGGAGGGTGACGGAACACAGATCCGGCGGTGCACACGTCTTTTGGCTATGTTGGAGCGAAAAAAGCAGGTGGTTGGATCGATCAACTTTCGTCATGCTAACCTGGCGTTCGTGCAACAGGCAGAAGACTAGGAAAACAGGAGAGAGAGTGACTAAACAATTGGAGGGATCCCATGAATGAGAACCTGTATGTCGGGTTGGATATCGGGACCACGAAGATCGCCTGTATCATTGCAGAGATGGACAGCAATGAACAGTTGAAGGTTGTTGGTGTTGGCGTGAGTCCATCCGACGGTCTTCGCAAAGGGGTAGTGGTCAACATCGACAAGACAGTTCGGTCGATTCAGAAGGCTGTGGAGGAGGCCGAATTGATGGCTGGGGTCGATGTAGACGGCGTATGGGTCGGTATCGCTGGTGATCACATACGGTCGATCAACAGCAAAGGCGTTGTCGCAATCTCGCGCGAGGACCACGAAATAACTGAACTCGATGTCGTACGCGCGATCGAAGCGGCGCAGGCTGTGTCCATTCCGATGGACCGCGAAATCCTGCATGTTATTCCTCAGGAGTTTATCGTAGATGAACAAAAGGGAATACGTGAACCGATCGGCATGTCTGGCGTGCGCCTGGAAACACAGGTTCATATCGTTACCGGCGCGGTTACCAGTGCGCAGAATATCTACAAGAGCGTAGACAAGGCCGACTTGAAAGTCGAAGACCTGGTGCTGGAACCACTGGCATCCAGTTATGCCGTCCTTGAGAAAGACGAAAAGGAGCTTGGCGTTGCCCTTGTCGATATGGGTGGCGGAACCACCGATATCGCTATCTACTCCGATGACAGCATTCGCCACACCGCGGTAGTTGGTCTTGGAGGAAAGAACATTACCAGCGATATCGCTATTGGAATCCGTACACCCGTAGAAAAAGCCGAAGAGATAAAGAAAAAGCATGGCTGCGCCTACTCCCAGCTCATCAAGGGCGATGAGTACGTGACTGTACCCGGGGTCGGGGGGAGAGAGCAGCGAGAAGTGTCCCGGGCAATACTGACTTCGATTATCGAACCACGTGTCGAAGAAATACTCTCTCTGGCTCTTCGGGAAATAAAGAAGACCGAGTATGCCGATATGCTCGGAGCGGGGATTGTTCTGACGGGCGGCTGTTCTCTCATGGAGGGAATACAGGATCTTGCCGAGAAGGTATTTGAAATGCCGGTCAAGATTGGGATTCCCAGCGGTTTCGGAGGGTTGACGGAAGCTGCAAAGTCTCCCATGCATTCTACTGGAATCGGCCTGTGCATGCATGCGGTGGAAAACACGAAGAAGCGACCCACGAGGAAAAGCTTGAGTGGAGACGATACCTTCAAAAAGATCTTCGATCGTATGAAGTCATGGGTATCAGAGTTTTTCTAAGAGCCAGGTTACACTAAGAGATACGAAACACCACTACTACATTCTATAAAGGAGGCGGGTTATGGAATTTCGGCTGGAAGAGTCCTTCGAAGCCAAGGCCAAAATGAAAGTGATCGGAGTTGGGGGCGCAGGTGGAAATGCGGTGAACCGAATGGTAACTGCGGGCCTGCAGGGCGTGGAATTCATTTCGGTGAATACCGACGCCATGGCGCTTGATAACAACAAGGCTGCCAAGCGCCTGCAGATCGGAGAGAAAATCACCAAGGGGCTCGGTGCGGGGGCAAACCCCGAGATCGGGCGCATTGCCATGGAAGAAGACAGAAGCCGGATTGCCGAACAACTCGAAGGTGCCGATATGGTATTTGTTACGGCTGGAATGGGAGGCGGAACGGGTACCGGTGGTGCACCGGTGGTCGCCGAGATCGCCCAGGAGATGG
>JBEPYC010000185.1:0-8054 GCA_041641555.1 Chitinivibrionales bacterium
GGCCGGTTGTTATTGATTTACCCTCGGATGTCTCCCGGGCAGCGGTCGAAAACTACTCGTATCCTTCGGATATCGCGATCAGAAGCTACCGGCCGAACGTCACCGGACATATTCGACAGATAAAAAAGGCCGCCGAAGCGATTGCGGGCGCGAAAAAACCCGTTATCTATGCCGGAGGGGGCGTGGTGATCTCCGGCGCACACAAGGAGCTTACCGCTCTGGCGCAAAAGACCAACATACCGGTTACCTTGACGCTGATGGGACTGGGGGCATTTCCGGGAAATCACCCGCTTTTTATCGGGATGCCGGGGATGCATGGGTCGAAAGCGGCCAATTTCGCGCTCCAGGAGACAGATCTTATCATCTCGGTTGGCGCCCGATTCGATGATCGCGTTACGGGGAATGTGGAGCATTTTGCTCAGAATGCCCGTATTATCCACATGGATATCGATCCTGCCGCGATATCGAAGATCATAAAGGTCGATATTCCAGTGGTCGGTGATGCAAAAAACATTCTCCAACAGCTGAATTCACTGGTGGAAAGCCGTGAGCCAGGTGACTGGAATGCGCAGGTCGAAGAGTGGAAAGAAGGCGGCATATTCAGTTTCAAGGATTCTGAGGAACAGATCAAACCGCAGGCGGTGATCAGGAGAATCAGTGAGCTGACCAAAGGGGATGCGGTGGTTGCCACTGAGGTAGGGCAGCACCAGATGTGGACGGCTCAGTACTATCATTTTACTGAGCCACGCACTTTGTTGACTTCAGGAGGGCTCGGCACGATGGGCTTTGGGCTGCCTGCGGCCATGGGCGCCGCCATGTCGCATCCCGGCAAAATGGTGTTCAATATCGCCGGAGATGGTTCGATTCAGATGAATATACAGGAACTGGCGACGATTTCGCTGAACCAGATTCCCGTCAAGCTGGTGATACTCAACAACAGCTGGCTCGGGATGGTTCGTCAGTGGCAGGACCTTTTCTTCGGACGTCGGAGAAGTTCCACGTGTCTGCGCCGTCGGCCTGAAACCTGTGGTGACTGTACCACACCCCAGACGTGTAAGCGACCATATATTCCGGATTTTGTGTCGCTGTCCAAAAGCTATGACATTCCGGCCTTCCGTGCCGAGCGCCCGGATCAGGTCGAGGAAGTTCTTCGCAAAGGGCTGGAGACCGAGGGTCCGGTAGTGATGGAATTTATGGTGTGTGACGATGAAAACGTTTTCCCGATGGTCCCCGCCGGTAAGCCGCTGGATGACCTCATGCTGGAGGGATAAATGAGTACGCATACAATTTCGATACTGGTGGAGAACCGTCATGGCGCACTCTCTCGGGTTGCAAACCTGTTTTCCGGCCGGGGCTACAATATTTCGAGTTTGAACGTGGCGGAAACCGACGACCCATCCGTTTCGAGAATGACGATTGTCGTTGCGGGAGAAGAGGAAGTTCTGGAGCAGGTTACCAAGCAGCTCAATAAGCTGATCGATGTCATCAAGGTGGTAGATTTTCGTGATGAACCGGTCGTTGATCGAGAACTCGTGATGCTTCGAGCGGAGGCCGGGCGATCGAATCGCCATGAGATCATCGAACTTGCCGATGTATTCGGGGCCAAAATCGCGGCTGTTTCACCAACCTCGATCACTGTCGAACTCTCCAATACATCGCAGATGATCGAAGACTTTATCGCTTTGGTCAAGCCTTACGGTATCAAAGAGCTGGTAAGGAGTGGGAAACTGGCACTTGCCAGAAGGTAAGCAGCGAATACTGGAAAACTAATTGTACTAATATTTACAAAAGGAGTTTGTATGGCGGTTATCGATTTTGGTGGAAAAAAGGAAACGGTCGTTACCAGAGACGAATTCACTCTCGAAAAAGCACGTGAGGTGCTCAAAGATGAAACGGTCGCGGTAATCGGGTACGGTGTTCAGGGCCCTGCTCAGGCGCTCAACATGAAAGACAACGGGATCAATGTCATTATCGGTCAGTCCAAGGCATTCAAAAACGACTGGGATCGTGCGATTGAGGATGGCTGGGAACCCGGAACGACTTTGTTCGATGTAGAGGAAGCGGTCAGCAAGGGTACTATCATTATGGTGCTTGTATCCGATGCGGCTCAGCGGGTAGTCTGGCCCAGAATCAAGGATAATCTTAACAAGGGAGACGCACTCTATTTCTCGCATGGTTTCTCGATTGTGTACCGCGATCAGACCGATATCGTTCCTTCCGACGACCTCGATGTTATCCTGGTTGCGCCAAAAGGAAGTGGAACCTCGGTTCGCCGTAACTTCCTCTCCGGTGCCGGCATCAATTCAAGCTATGCCGTGTTTCAGGATGCTACCGGTCGGGCAGAAGAGCGATGTCTGGCAGTCGGCATTGCTGTCGGTTCGGGATACCTGTTCCCGACTACGTTCGAAAATGAGGTCTACAGCGATCTGACCGGCGAGCGTGGTATCCTGATGGGCGCCCTTGCGGGGGTAATGGAAGCGCAATACGACATTCTGCGCAAAAACGGTCATTCGCCTTCGGAGGCATTTAACGAAACCGTCGAAGAGCTTACACAAAGCCTTATTCGCCTGGTCGACGAAAACGGAATGGACTGGATGTATCGGAACTGTTCGGCAACGGCTCAGCACGGCGCGCTCAAGTGGCGTCCGGAGTTCAAAAAGGCCACTCTTCCGGTGTTCGAAAAGCTTTACGAGTCGGTGAAGGCCGGGCAGGAAACCCGCGAGGTCATCAGAGATTGTGGAAGAGACGATTATCAGGATTTCCTCGAGAAGAAACTTGCTGAAATCGGAGACTCGGAAATGTGGAAAGCAGGTGCCGCGGTACGGGATCTGCGACCTAAGGAAGAAGCAAAAGAGGTCACGGGTACCACCAAAGGTGTCGGTGGTCGTAAGGCAAACTGAGGTCGATCTGAAGAAGGGGAGAATTCATCGATCAACCCGGGGTTGGTGGCAGGGAGAATGCTTACATTCTCCCGTGCCACCCGAAAGAAGCTGCCCCTTAATGGTGTAAGGATTACATGGATTCCCCCTACAGGAATGGATGGAGCATATGAAAGACAAGGTACTGATTTTCGATACCACGTTGCGCGATGGTGAACAGGCGCTGCCCTCGAGCCTCTCTGTTGAAGAAAAGCTCCGGATAGCGCGTCAGCTGGCACGGCTCAAGGTCGATGTCATCGAGGCGGGATTTCCGATTTCCTCACCGGGTGACTTTGAGGCAGTGTCGCGAATTGCCAAAGAGGTCGAGGGACCGGTGATCTGTGGTCTGGCCCGTACTGTCGAAAAGGATATCACGGCATGCGCAAAGGCGCTCAAGGGCGCCCCCCGGGGGCGTATCCATACGTTCGTGGGTACATCGGCTATCCATGCCGAGAAGAAGCTGCGCAAGTCCGAAGATGAGATTCTCGAGATAGCATCGAAAAGCGTGAAACTCGCACGGCGCCATACCGATGATGTCGAATTCTCTCCCGAAGACGCTTCGCGAACGGGGATCGATTTTCTGTGCCGGATCGTGGAACATGCCATCAAAGCCGGCGCAACCACCGTCAATATTCCCGACACAGTAGGGTATGCGGTGCCGGAAGTCTTTGCCGGAATAATCGATCAGCTGTTCAATCGGGTGCCGAATATCGACAAAGCGATCATATCGGTGCACTGTCACAATGATCTGGGGTTGGCCTCGGCAAATTCCATTACCGCGGTTGCACATGGAGCCCGTCAGGTAGAGTGTGCGGTAAACGGACTCGGAGAGCGGGCAGGAAACGCCGCTCTGGAAGAGATCGTGATGGGATTGAAAGTGCGCAAAGATGTTTTCAAGGCAGCTCTGGGGATCGATACAAAAGAAATAATGCGCACCAGCAAGCTCGTGCGAGACATCTGTAATGTTCCTGTGCAGCCAAACAAAGCCATCGTCGGCGGCAATGCGTTCTCGCATTCTTCGGGAATCCATCAGGATGGCATTCTCAAGGCGAAGAAGACCTATGAGATTATGACTCCCCAATCGGTGGGACTCCGTGAGCACCGGATGAATCTGACCAGCCGTTCAGGAAGTCACATGGTTAAAACCCGTTTGCTGGCACTGGGATACCAAGAAGATGAATTCGACTTGCCATCGTTCTACAAGCGGTTTATCGAGCTCGCCGATAAAAAAGGTACCGTCTACGATGATGATTTGATTAGTTTAATGGAATCTGCCGATCCGAGTGATCTCAAGGATGCATATTCGCTGGACTACCTGAGCGTTTCCAGTGGTCGGGGAATCGTACCGACTGCCACCGTGCGAATATCGATGGGAGGGCAGACGCAGCAGGAAGCTGGCTGTGGTGATGGTGCGGTCGATGCGGCGAGTAAAGCTATTGACCGGGCTACCAAAACAAGTGTCAAGGTCGATGAGTTTCACCTGGATTCGGTTACCGAAGGGCGTGAAGCGCTCGGTCGCGTAAAGATCATCGGGTCCACCAAAGAAGGAACATTTGTGGGAAGCGGCACCAGCACCGACATTGTGGAAGCATCGGCGTTGGCATATCTGGATATCGTAAATAAGGCGGAGCGGATGAAAAAGTTTCGGCGAAAGGGACCAAAACCCAGGCGCTAACCGTTTGCGTACCGGTAATGGACGGATCGAACGATCCGGAAAGGAGTTCTGCATCATGAAACATCCATACATTGTCGACAGAAATCACACTGCATTGGTGGTTGTCGACATGCAGGAGAAGTTTCGCCCTGCCATCGAAACCTTCGATATGGTGGCGCAGAACGTTACCAAACTTATACTCGGGTTCCAGATGTATCAAATGCCCGTGCTGGTGAGCGAGCAGTATCCAAAAGGGCTGGGACGGACTGTCGATATCATTCAACGGCAATTCAAACCGCTCGAACCGGTCGAAAAGGTCGAATTTGCCTGCACCGAGAATACAGAGTTCCAAAAGCGCCTCGAGATGTTGAATGTGAAAACGGTCGTTGTGTGCGGTATCGAAACCCACGTTTGCATCAATCAGACCGTCCTTGGTCTTTTGCAGCGTGAATTCCGTGTTCAGGTGGTGGCCGATGCCACTGCTTCACGATCCGAGTTCGATCACGAAATCGCTCTTGAAAAGCTCCTCATGGCCGGGGCGATACCATCGACAACCGAAATGTGCCTTTTTGAGCTGGCCGAAAAAGCCGGGACGGAAAGCTTTAAGTATATCCAGCGGATGGTCAAATCAAAGCAGGTAGCTTCCCGCGAAGAAAACGAACGTCCGACTGTCGAGCGTGCACCGGCATCGGCAAGCGCTCCGGAAGGTACCGGAAAGAGAGCTGAGTCTTCAAAAAAAATGCAGGAGGATGTCGCTGAGAAACCTGCTCCGGAGATAGAGCCGAGAGAGAATAAAAAAAACACGGGCAAAAAGCAAAAACCTGTCCAGCAACAGGATGCACCTGAACGGGCTTCATCATCCGAGAAGAAAAATGAGAAACAGGAACCGCTGGCAGATAAGCCAACCGAACAGTTTCCTGTGATAAGAAAAGAAGAAGTGAAGACCACGGTCGCGGAAGAAGAACTTGATCTGGAGTCCATCCTCTCAGAACCTGTGGGGGAACAGTCCGCGGCCGACCAGGACACGGTGGAGCTGAGTGAGCAAGACCTTGCCGATGTCAAGGATGAACAAGCTGAAGAAGCCCCTTCGAAAGAGCAGCACCAGAGTTCTTCAATTACCGACCAGATGGAAACAAAGGCGATTCGCCGGGAGTACAAAGAAGAAAAACCGGCGAAGAAGGAGAGTCGCGACGAGGACAAAGATGACGACGTGCTCGATATGGAAGATATCTTGCGCATGGGCCGGAATGATACCAGAGATAACGACAGCAAAAATAACGACAGCAAAAATAACGGATAGATTCTTTTTACATAGCGTGGCAGACTATCGCCACAAACAACATCGCCGTCCCGACTGCCGGACGGCCAGAGAAAGGATGCATCGAGGTGAAAAGCTATAGTATCGCGCTTATGGGAGGAGATGGTACCGGACCTGAGGTGCTTAAAGAGGGTGTGAAGGTTCTGGATGCCGTGGCACAAGCCAATGACATCAAGCTCAACTATCAGGATTACGATTTTGGAGGTGAGCGGTATCTGAAGACCGGAGAAACGATGCCCGATTCGGCTCTGGAGGAGCTCAAGAAACATGATGCCATCTTTCTCGGTGCTATCGGTCATCCTGATGTCAAACCCGGCGTGCTGGAGGTGGGAATCCTTCTCAAGACCCGGTTCGCTCTCGATCAATACATCAATCTGAGACCGGTCAAGTTGTATCCGAATGTTGAAACACCACTCAAAGACAAAGGTCCCGAACACATCGATTTCGTGGTGATCCGTGAGAATTCCGGCGGTATCTACACAGGAATGGGTGGCGCGACAATGGTCGGAACGCAAAACGAAATTGCAACCCAGGTTATGTGTTACAGTCGGCCTGTAGTCGAGAGGTGTATCCGGTATGCCTACGATTACACACGCAAAAGGAACAGCCCGAAAAAGACATTGACGCTTGTCCACAAATGCAATGTGCTGACCGAAGTCGGTGACCTGTGGGTGCGCACGCATGAAGAAGTAGGGAAAAGTGACTACCCCGATGTCAAACAGGATTATAACCATGTCGATGCCTGTACCATGTGGATGGTAAAGACACCTGAATTCTACGATGTGATCGTGACAGCGAATCTGTTTGGTGATATAATTACCGATCTGGGCGCCATGATTCAGGGTGGTATGGGAATCGCGGCCGGTGGAAATATCAATCCCGAGGGAGTTTCGATGTTCGAGCCGATTGGTGGAAGTGCACCGAAATACACGGGTAAGAACATAATCAACCCGCTTGCCTGCATAAGTGCCGGTGGCATGCTCCTTGAAACGCTGGGAGAGGCCAAGGCCGCCGCCGCTGTCGATAAAGCGGTCCACGATGCGCTTGCGTCGGGCAAGATCAAGAGTCTTTCAGCAGGTAAAATGGGTATGGGAACTACAGAAGTCGGTGACCTGGTGGCATCACTGGTGAAATAACCGGGTACATCGGTACTGCTGCGGCGGGAGAGTGCATACAACCCTTGCGCTGCAGCATGCGTAAACAGGAAGAATAGTAATGAAAAAGAAAAAACAGGTAGAGATATACGATACCACACTTCGGGACGGCAACCAGGCTTTGGGCATTTCGCTCTCGCTGACCGATAAGCTCAGAATAGCCGAACGGCTGGCGGACCTGGGTGTGGATTATATCGAAGGTGGATGGCCGACGACCGGTAACAATGATCTGGACTTCTTCGTTGAGGCACGGAAGAAAGAATTCGGCTCAAAAGTGGCGGTTTTCGGAAGTACTCGAAGGAAAGGGACCGCTGCGGCAGAAGATCAGCTCCTTACGTTGCTGGTCAAATCAGAAGCTCCCTACGCAACGCTATATGGTAAGAGCTGGGATCTTCATGTACGCGAGGTCCTCAAGACAAGTCTCGAGGAAAACCTTGACATGATTGCGGACTCTGTCCAGTTCATGAAAAAGCACTTCGACAAGGTGTTTTTCGATGCCGAGCATTTTTTCGATGGCTACCGGGAGAATCCCGAGTTTGCATTGAAATGCCTTTTGGCCGCCCAGGAAGCCGGCGCGGATTGCCTGGTGCTGTGCGATACCAATGGGGGAACCCTTCCGGGGGATTTTCTGGAGGTTTACAAGGCGGCATCGGATGCGATTTCGACTCCTCTCGGCGTGCATACGCACAACGATTGCGGGTGTGCCGATGCCAATGCATTTCTTGGGGTAGACCATGGTGCGGTGCAAGTGCAGGGAACCATGAATGGATTGGGTGAACGATGCGGGAACGCCAACCTTTGCACGATCATCCCGGGCCTGCAGCTCAAACGTGACATCGAACTGATATCCGATGAACAGATTGGCTCCTTGACAGAGACTTCGATATTTGTCAGTGAAATGGTCAATGTCGCACACAATGTTCGAGCTCCATATGTCGGTGAATCGGCTTTCTCGCATAAAGCCGGCACGCATGCTGATGGCGTCCGGAAAAACCGTCGTACGTTTGAGC
>JBEPYC010000186.1:0-8049 GCA_041641555.1 Chitinivibrionales bacterium
CTGACATTCGAAGCGTCTTTGGGGTTATCCACTCCTCTGCCGGTATACAGAAGCTTTCTATATTTGTCAAACACATAAAAATGGGGTGTTCTGAGAGCACCATATGCTTTGGCTACTTCCTGCGATTCATCTCGAAGATATACCCAGGGGAATTCCTTTTCTTCCATTCGCTTTAGCATATGAACGAAACTGTCTTCAGGGTAGGTCTTTTCGCTGTTGGAATTGATCCCGACAAATCTGACTCCATCGGGAGCATACTTTTCGGCTGCCATTCTCGTGAGCTCGTCGGAACCCTTCACGTAGGGGCAATGGTTACAGGTGAAGAATACAACCAGGACCGAAGCATCGCGAAAATCGGCAAGAGAGTACGTTTTTCCGTCGGTACCGGGCAGATTGAAATCAGGAGCCGGTTCGCCGATCTGAAGCGTGAAAGCCATGCTGTCTCCCCTCATTGAAATGTACGCCAGAAATACCACTGAAGAGGTAAAATAACGCTCGCACATGAGCGGCAAAAGTTGCGCGAATAAACCCGTATGTGAGCGAGGCGCAGATAGGGGGCAAGCCCCGCTTGGCCAGAGCGTAGAGAGGGAATCCAAAGAAAAAACCGGAATCAATAGAATACGCGGGAAACGATGTCCAATACGTGCTGCTTATACATGGCAGCGGAGTTTTTGTCGCCGTGTCGCCCGGCCCGGATTACAATGTATTTCTGAATTTCATACAACAGGTAGAAGACATTTCTCATTCGCGCTTCGCGCGAAATATCTCTCTTCCGCCCGTATCCTTCCCAAAAGGAAGGCGCAGAAATTCCGCTGTAATCCAGGACGGCAAATTCTATTTCGGGATCACCCCAGAGACACCGGTCCCAGTCAATAATCCCGCACAGCGTGTTGTCGGCATCGACAAGGATGTTCTGATCCCAGATATCCATGTGCAGAAGTGAGGACGGAACCGAGCGGTCGAATAAACCGCGATAGCAATCGAAGAGTCTAAGCAGCAAAGAGACTTCGTCAGGAGAGTAGTATCCATGAGCCGAAACATCCTCGATCATTTTTTTCCACATGATCGAAAAGGCATCCACCCAGGTCTCTGCAGGTTCCATTGGGTGGTGATCTCCGATATACCCGTAGTGCCGGGAGGTAATTGCGTGGGTTTCAGCAATTTTTTCTCCCAACTGCCCAAGGACATCCTCGCGCCGCGGCGTTGATGAGGAAAGGGGAGACCCCTCCAGATATTCCATCAGCATATATTCGGAATCCAGGACCTCAAGAGATGTGTCGAAGGCGTAGATCCGGGGAACAGGAACTGTGGTTTTTTCCAGGAGAATGCGGTGGACGGACGGTTCCTGGCGCATCATGTCTTTTTCGTAGAAGAGAACGGTTGTGTCAGCCGGTGGTGCGATTCGGAGCACCAGGCGCCCATCAGCGGTATCGACGATATATGACGTATTGAACAGCCCGGTTGGAATGCGAGAAAACCCGGGAATGTTTCTCATATCGGGAAAGAACTTTTCGACGCAGGAACGCAGGGCATTGGTGGTATATCCAGTCATAATACTCCTAATACTCCTAAAATACCAATTCGGCAGCGAAGTTTTTTGCGCAGAAGGAACGATAAAATGGCGCCCCTCAACGCGTGTCAACTTGCCCGGAATATCCACGGATGATATAATTATGTATCCCCTCTCCTGCCCAAGTCTTCAACTTCGGGACCAAGATCAACGGGAAGGGGCCTACAACGAATGTGCAGAGCTTACTTTTGATCTGTATCTCAATGTTCGATTTTTGAGAGAGATCCATGCAACAAGATGCCGCAACACCATTCTTCAAGATTAAAGATGCCGGATGTCGGATTCAGATTTGAATAAGGACCAGGAAAAAAAGGGTGGTTCGAACGGTCTCCCTCCCAGATGTGAGCCCGATACTCCCTGTGAATTCGGCCTGTCGGGTAGTCTTTCCCAGTCCGGATTTTACACGGGAAAAAAGAATTTTCGGGAACTCTCGGAAACCCAGATCGGCAGCAGCATTACCGACTGGAGTGGATCGAAACTGGACATTCGGCAGCCTAACACCTTTGAACAGGACGAAGAATCCCCAAAGTATGTGTTGAATGCGAAGTTCCAGCAGGGGGGGATGGGAGCGGTCTACCAGGCATTCGACAGGGATATTCGACGACGTGTTGCCCTCAAAATGGCACCCGAGGATGATCAGAGATCGCGCCTGAGGCTTATCGAAGAAGCGCAGGTAACCGGGCAGCTTGAGCACCCCAATATCGTGCCTATTCATGAATTGGGGGTGAATGCCGATGGACGGCTGTATTTCACGATGAAGCTGGTGGAGGGGCGAAGCCTCAAGGAGATCATCGATGATCTCAAAAAGAACCGAGGTTCGATTCCTTCGGAATACTCCCGAAACAACCTTCTTCTGGCATTTATGAGCGTGTGCCATGCCATCGCATTCGCACATTCACGGGGCGTTGTACATAGAGACCTCAAACCGGCAAATATCATGCTGGGCAAGTACGGTGAAGTGCTGGTCGTTGACTGGGGGCTGGCCAAACCACGCCACAGCCGGGGAGAAAAAGTGGATTCTTCCTCCCGGAGTGTCTCTGTAGACAAACAAAGCAAAAAGGTCTTCAGTGATTCGGTGACCAGCTTTCGTGAAGACACCGGGTTGGA
Source organism: Chitinivibrionales bacterium (assembly GCA_041641555.1). Lineage (GTDB taxonomy): Bacteria > Fibrobacterota > Chitinivibrionia > Chitinivibrionales > WJKA01 > JBEPYC01. The sequence goes on from JBEPYC010000186.1 coordinate 2,678, forward strand.
TATCACCATGGAGGGCATGGTTGTCGGGACGCCGGCCTACATGGCCCCAGAGCAGGCCGAAGGCAGAGTGGAGGATGTCGATGAGCTGACGGACATATATGCTCTTGGCGCTATCCTCTACGAAATCCTGACCTATGAGCGCCCGGTCGAAGGTAAAAACTTCAATGAGCTTCTGGCCAACATTATCTGTGGTTTTATCGTACCACCCGAAGAGCGTCTCCCCGAATTGCCGCGGGAACTCTCGGCTATTATTCTCAAGGCCATGTCCAAGAATAAGGAGGACAGGTACACTTCGGCTGAGGTAGTCCGCCAGGACATTCAGCTCTTTCTCGAAGGCAGGTCGGTAAGCGCAAAAGAAGACAGCGCCTGGGAAGCGCTGGTGAAACTGATGAAGCGCAACAAAATTGCGAGTATGTTCGCCGGGGCAATTCTGTCTGTCATACTTGTTTCGCTTGTTGTAAATATTCGAGAAAGAAAGTTCGCGGAAGAGGCGTTTGGCAAGTACCGGGCAGAACAAAAGGCCCGGGAGGAACTGATAGCCAAAGACTATTATGAGCGGCAACGCAAATGGGTGAAGGTATTCGAAGACGATTTCAGAGATTCGGCCATAACGGATCGGTGGGACGTATTGTACATAGGATACAAGTCCGTGAAGGGGACGAAAAGATGGTCTGAGCTACCCCCCAAGATGAAAATTCGTGACGGGCAGCTGCACGTATGGGGTGGTGCCCCTCAGGCACTTGTGCTCAAGCAGCCGGTAGTGGGAGACTGCGCGATTGAGTTTGAATGCCGCCAGGATAGCTCGTATCTCAACGACATATCATGTTTTCTTGGAGGGCGGCAGAACTCTGAACTGCTTCGCTTACCATACTCTGGCTACCTGTTTCAATACGGGGGGTACGATAACACCCGTATTCGCCTCAATAGTGATAATGGAGTTCTGTATCAGGAATATGGCTCTCCGATCAAGCAGGGCGAGACATATCGAGTTCGTGCGGAGCGAATAGGTGAACGGTTGCTGTATATGGTGAACGGGGACACGGTTTTTGATCAGAGGGACAGTGAGCCGTTGTTCGGGATTGATCGTGACGTGATCGGGCTTTATGGATGGAAAGCACATGTTGCCTACGATAATGTCAAAGTGTATGAAATGGGGGTGCCGGTTAAGGATGACCTCGTGCAGGTGGCTAATCGTCAGTTGTTGGCAGGAAATTACCAGACAGCCGAGAACCTTTTTAAGGAAATTGCCCGAACCAGCGTGGACAGCACACACCGAAATCTTGCTGAACGGGGACGGCAAAAGGCCGCATACCTTGTTCATGTCAGCTCCGAGCTTCCGCGCTATCGGACAAAAGTGGAGCAGGCCTACGGAAGCGACATCGCAGGACTGGAAATAGCCGAAGATGGCTTGAGCCTGGAACTCAAGGTCGCCGACAACCTTACATCGCTGGCGCCCATTGCCGGTATGCCATTGGTTCGGCTCAGGGTCATCGGGGCTGGCTTACTGCGCACCCTGGATCCGATTGCGGATCTGCAACTGCAAAGTCTGGATATCCAGGGGTGCAGCCGCGTCGACGACCTCTGGCCAATCGCCAACATGCCCCTTTCCAATTTGAATATCTCCCACTCGCGTGTTTCAGATCTGGCTCCGCTCAGGGCACTTCCCCTTACCCGTTTTACCGCCAATCTCTGTGAATTGCAGTCAATCGAAGCGTTGCGCTCGAAACCTCTGGAGTATGTTGCGATTCACTATAATGAAATCTCAGATATCGCACCCCTCGAAGGTGCACCGTTGACCGAGCTCTGGGCCTACGGAAACGATATAGAAGACCTTTCTCCCCTTTCGGGTACGGATCTTCGAGTCCTTCTTCTTAATCTCAATCGTAAACTCTCACGCCTGGCTCCCATTTCCGACCTCAACCTCCGGGACCTGCGAATCAGGGATACCCGAGTGTCTGATATCAGCGCGCTGGCAGAAATGAAATTGATAAACCTGCTTGCAGATAATTGTCCCATCGACGATATATCCGCCCTGTCAGGGATGCAGCTGAAGTATCTCTCGATGAAAGATACGCGTATCAGTAGCATAGAGGCTCTGGCCGGGCAGAATATTCAGCGGCTTTCGATCGACAACACCGACGTCACAGATCTCACACCTCTGAGCGGGTCGAACACCCGCGTGTTGGGAATTTATGGTGTCCCGCTGACTCAGGAAAACCTCAACGTGATCCGAAGTCTCCCTTTAAGGCAGCTTACTATTGATCTGCAAAATCCAGTGGCAGAAAAGCTGGTCCGATCACTGCCCGACTTGCATTACACAAACGGAATGCGCTCCAGTTATGTCCTGAACATTCTCGACCGGCTGGGTAGCTCGCAGGATTTGGGAGTTGTGGCAGACACTCTCAAGGCGATCGGTTTTACCTGGAAAAACCGGACCTGGTTGCCGGCACCCTTTCGGCTCACCGTCGAAAATGCACAAAAGTTCTGCGAAGACCTTGGAGCTCGGATAGCTCAACCACCAAATTCCGAAGCTATGCGCGAATTGGTCCAGGTGGTGGAAAAAGTGGCAAATCCCGGGATCTTCGATCTTCATACGAAATTCCATGTGGCCTTGGAGCGAAGTAAGTCGGGAGAATACGGGTATTTACCCGGGGGTGACCAGGGTAAAAAGAGCCACTGGGTCAACATGCTTGAACAGAACTATGCACAAGCGACCGGCCTCGCCACGTTCGACAGCCACCATCTGGCATCACGAATGGCCGCTCATACCGGTGACCGAGCGTATTTTGTTATTGAATGGATTGATGATAACTGAAACGCCGACGCTCGGAGAATTCAATGCGATTTTCAGCGGTTATCTTTGACCTTGATGGAACGTTGCTCAATACCCTCGATGATATTGCAGACTCTGTGAACGAGGTTCTTCAGCGGGGTGGATTTCCCGAACACCCCGTGGATTCCTATCGCCTGTTTGTGGGAGACGGGGCGCGGGTATTGATGGAAAAAGCGCTACCAAAAGAGATCGATAATCCCCACGATATTGATACATATCTGGAAGAATTCCGTAGAGAGTATCATAACCGATGGAATAGAAAAAGCAAACCATACCGCGGGATAGAAGAGATGCTGCGGCAACTACACGGACTCGGGATACCTTTTGCAGTGCTTTCCAATAAGCCGGATGCATTCACCAAGCTGTGTGTGAGCCACTATTTTCCCGACACCGGGTTTCGTGTGATCAGAGGAATGCTTGATTCGGTACCCCGGAAGCCTGATCCCGCAGGTGCACTGGCAACAGCCGAAATCATGGGCGTTTCACCTGGACAGTGCCTTTTTGTCGGGGACAGCTCAATTGATATGAGAACGGCAAATCGCTCTGAAATGCATGCTGTCGGCGTAAGCTGGGGCTTTCGATCGGTCGAAGAGCTACGAGCGACCGGTGCGCAACAGATTATCGATACCCCGCATGAGCTTACTGAAATCCTGAAGAATTCATAAGCGTCTTGAGTCCACCTTTTTTCTCTGAGCGATATGCAAGCCATAGGCTCTCCGCCGGCGCCACTATCTGTCCATATCAATTCACGAGAGTGGTCTTCATCTGCCAGAGCGCTCCCGGGGAAACGACGCGAAGCTTTCCGCACAAAAATGTAACAACAATGGGGGGTTTGGCACAATTTTGTGCCGACATGTAATCCTTTGTCTTTGTGGGAGATAAAGCAACTCTGGTACTGGGACAATGATGACAATGCAGGTTTGTGCTGTGGGTGCCTCGGAGGCCCGAGGTTGCCGGCAACACCCATAAACAGTTGATATGTGTAATGTTATAGAGTTTTGCCCAACAGGAGTATGAACCGCAAAGAGACGCGAGGGCCTTCCAGGGTCTAATCGTAACACGTTTATAATCAGGACCTTATAGCATTCACACCTTGGACCCGTTTTCGCTACCGCTTTGTGCCGAACCACCAGGAAACGCGAGCGGATTGGGTGGCACGACAATTCCGTGCCGAGAGGCAGGCGGGAGGGCGGCTGCGCCAAAATTGTATCAGCATTCGTGCGTTACATTGATTATTTTAATGGCATGAGGCTTGCAGTATTTCAAAGCGCCCCTGATGTTACGAGATTGTATCAATTTTGGTGTCCTGGCTACTTTGATCCAAACATGTATTAGCTGCTGGCCAGAACCATGGAAATATCTAAGTCGAGGTAGGAGCAGATGTACAAAAAACAAGGACTCTACGATCCGGTACATGAGCATGACGCTTGCGGAGTCGGGTTTGTTGCCAACGTGAATGGGGCCCGTACCCACGAAATCGTGCAGGACGGTATAACTATTCTCAAGAATCTGGTCCACCGCGGAGCAGTTGGTGGTGACCAGAAAACGGGTGACGGCGCGGGTATTCTGATTCAACTGCCACACCTATTCTTTCAGAAAGAGGCGATACGGAGCAAAATATCGCTTCCGGTTCCCGGCAGTTATGGCGTTGGTATGCTTTTCATGCCTCAGGATAAGGTCGCTCGTGAAGATTTGAGCAAAGAGGTGGAGAAGGCGATCGCCGAAGAGGGTGGAAAGATGCTTGGCTGGCGGGATGTGCCCATCTGTCCGGAGTGCCTCGGTGAAATGGCCCGGGAAATTCTTCCATTCATTCGACAGGTATTTGTCACTTTCGATGGCCTCGAGGGCGATGATCTTGAGCGCAAGCTCTATATCACCAGAAAAGTCATAGAGCATCGGTCCGAGAACAAAGGCTTCTCGATCGAGGATTTCTACATCTGTTCATTTTCTTCGAAAACCATAGTATATAAAGGAATGTTTGTTGCCCCGCAGTTCGAGGAGTTCTACCCCGATGTGAAGGACACTGATTTCCGGTCAGCCATCGCTTTAGTTCATCAGCGGTACAGCACCAATACGTTTCCTTCCTGGCCCCTTGCGCAACCGTTTCGCTATCTTGCACACAACGGAGAAATCAACACCTTACGGGGTAACGTCAATAAGATGAAAGCGCGGGAAGCGACGCTCCACTCCAAGCTGTATGGCGATGAAACAAAGAAGCTGCTCCCAATCATAAATCCTGGCCTGAGTGATTCGGCCATTTTCGATAATGGTTTCGAGCTTCTGGCCAATTCGGGCCGGTCGATCGAGCATTCGGTCATGATGATGGTCCCCGAAGCATTTGGGGCAAAGTACCACATAAGTCAGGACAAAAGAGCGTTTTACGAATTTCATGCAGCAGTGATGGAGCCATGGGATGGGCCTGCTGCCCTGGCTTTTACCGACGGAGTGAAAGTGGGTGCCACACTCGACCGCAACGGGCTTCGACCCGCGCGGTACGTCGTAACCAAAAGTGGCAAGGTAGTTATGGCGTCTGAAGTCG
>JBEPYC010000187.1:0-7993 GCA_041641555.1 Chitinivibrionales bacterium
ACGGTCAACATTATCTCGATATCCTTTCCGGTATCTTCGATTCTGAAGAATTCATCTGTGGGGTCGTGAGATTTGACAAGTGCGGTTATTGTATCCAGAAATGCCTGCGATTTCTCGGTCGGGATCAATCCGACAATATCCTGGCGGGCGATGGTTGTCTGGCCAAACTTTCGCTGAAACCCGGAGCCAATGAGCGGGAAAACCAGGTAGGCCGGCTGCTTCAGAAGATCATCCAATGCCGCATTCAGGGCATTGAGTTTTTGCTGTTGCTCATGGGGGATAGGGAACTCTCCTCGAGTCCCGTCATTTTTCCGAAACTCCCGGCCTTTGGATCCCGCGTAAGTGAAAGCATCATCGGGAGCAACGCTTATATCGACAATTCCTCCTTTGTCCAAAGGTGCCGATGTAAGAATGGCGGCGTTTCTGGTTGCAGTCTGTGCAAATCGGGCGAGAAAAACGGCATTGTAGGCCGATTGGACGGAAGAAAGATACCGGGCACAATAGTTGTTTACGGTACCATCTCGATCCGAGATGAATGTGCGAAAGACCTGATCGGGCATGCGCTCCAGGCAGTAGGCGAGTTCTTTTTCGAACGTCGGGATCGCGAAGGCGAATGTTCGGTAAAGCTCGTCTTCGCCTTTGGTAAAATAAATCAGGTCTTTTCTGAGCTCTTCCTGTTCATACGTGATATCTATGACAGTGGCGTTATCCCGGTCAACCAACAGCTCGATATCGCCGTCTTTGCGGGGAAGTGAAGATAAAATGTCGTGGGCTTTCTGTAAGAGAGAAATCTGCGGCGATGCTGAGGCGCCGCTGAGAGTGCTAACGACGGCTTCTCGCCGAACCGGGACGGTACTTTCCATGAACTCAAAAAAATCCTTCAGTGTCTCGATCCGCTCCGGCAGTTGTGCGTCTCCGATAGTCCCCTCCTTATTGTCTATGTTTCTCTCGGTACGCTGCGTTCCGGATTATCCCGGCCGATTTCCGCCTCTGGGATTCTTACAAATCCATCAGTATCCGGCGGATGTTCTTCTTGAGTTCCGCTGCAGCTTCCCAGAAAAACAGCCCGAGTGATATATCCTCTTCAAGGTCATAGGTTCGTTCAAGCAGGGTGAACGCTTTCTCGACCTGGTCATGCTGGTGCTTTTTCGGCTGAATTATTATTCGCGAATCAACTTTGATGACAAGCTGGTAGGTTTGATCATTGGTGTATTTGGATACTTGTGAGTGAATATCGAATGCAAGGTCGGGCTCCTCAGAACCATCGTGAGGATCAAGGAAACACGTGTCCGAGAAAAAACGACGGAGAAAAGTATCACGGGAAAAATCCGATGGAACCTCGATATCACTCACTTCATTAACGCCGTATTTCAGGGTATATACCGGGGGGATCAGTTTGTAGATTACCTGCTCTTTCTGAGCTTTGGTGACTTTCAGTCCGAGATCATCGGCATTAAAGGGTATCCGTACATCCACAATTCCTTCGAAGCTTGGAACGATGTAAAGAAATGATCCATTGGCGACATAGGGAACAGGCACTTTCTCTAGCGAAATGGATCCCTCGTGTTCGGTCTCAGCACTGAAGATTTTTCTTCCTCCCGAGCCGAGTCCGTTGACGGGGAATTGTGCAAGAGGTGTGTCATCGATTCTGACCGATATCCTTACCGCCTTTTTCGGAAGAAAACCGGGCTTGCCTTCGATAACCATGTGATCGGTAGAAAGCTTCAGTCGACTCAGCATATCCTGTAAAACGGATCGGGAGACGCGCAGAAGGCTTTCCGGGGAATCGGGGACCTGCGGAGGTGCTCCAATATGTCCCATTGAGAAAAAGAGTGCAGCTACCGCGGAACGGTATGCATCTGAAATGTTTTCCTTTTTGAGAGCGGCTTGCGATTGTTCCCAATAAGAAAACGCAAGCGAATCGAAGCGCGCATTGTGGCGCACGACTACCGAATGACGGTCAGCGTTCTTGACGGTAAGCGTGTAGGTCCAGAGATACCCCTCGAACTCAGAGTTCTCGGTTGCCTTTTCGGCGCACTTACTGAGCAGGTTATGGAAATGGTATCGATAAATGGCGTTGGAGGTATCCCAGGGAATATCGGTGTGAGAGTTTATCCAGTCAAGCAGCGGACCTGCCATACTCTGTACGGCAACTCGGCGAGCTTCTTTTGAAAGCTCCCGGGAAACCGGTCCGGTAAGTTTCATTCTCGAGAAGCCCTGTATATCGTTTGACTGTGCTCCCGGAGTACTCCATCTGCCCAGTAAACCCGTCACAAACAGGACTATGTAGATACCGCGATACTTCAGGCCTGTCCCCCTTCGATCCAGCAATTGTACCAAAAACCAAGCAAAAATGCTCAATATACCTTGAAAAAGATACATCCGCCGGATTCGGGGTGCAAGCAAAAGACTCATCCCCAGATGCATATCAATTCCGGATAACAAAGAGAGTTACACCCCGGCCGGCATGGAACCGCCGCACCTCTCAGTGGCTATCCGAGCGCTTGCGTGATCTCCCGAACCAGTTCCCGGGCTTCGGATTCCGAAGGTGCCTCCGCGTAGCAACGAAGAATTGGTTCCGTATTCGAAGGACGGACATGGACCCAGGACCGTGAACGAATCACCTTGAGACCATCCTGAGTATCGGTTCGTTCGGACGAATATGTTTGTTCCAGCTTCTTGAGCAAAAAAGCGGGATCTTCATCGCAGGACAATTTCTCTTTTACCATATAATAGGCCGGGAATTGAGAGGCCAGCTTCGACAGAGACAAACCTGTATCTGCCATCAGCTCCAGTATAAGAGCCATTCCGGCAAGACCGTCACGAACCGTAGATATTGCAGGGTAGATTATCCCGCCGTTTCCTTCACCGCCTATTCTGCACGAATGGGCCTTCATACCTTCCACCACGTTGGCTTCGCCGATTTTGGTGCGGATGACCTTAACTCCGAATTCTCCCGCAACGTCGTCGATCACCATTGAAGTAGAAAGGTTAGTGGCCACATCGGACTTTTCTCGCTTGAGAATGTTTTTCAGGACCAATGCCAACGTAAGTTCTTCCAGAATAGCTTCCCCGCCTGCACCCATGGTTATAAGTCGATCGGCGTCGGGATCGAACGCGAACCCTCCCCAGGTATCGGGGTTTTCACGCAGAAGACTCGACAGTTCCTCAAGGTGCTCCGGGCGAGGTTCCGGATTGTGAGTGAAATTGCCGGTGAGCTCGTTGTGGATACCCTTCCAGCTCACCCCAAGCGCATCGAGAAGTTGCGGGAATATCGCACCAGCCGCACCATTGATAGAATCAACTGCGACAGTGATCCCCGCTGAGCGGATTTTTTCTTCATCGACATTGGCCAGTATGCGATCCAGATGCGCGCTGACAGCGTCGAATTTTCGAGCGGTTATCGTGCTGCCGAAATCGAATACCGCGGGTTCCGGGGCAGCATGATACCGGTCATAGACGTCCTGGCATTCTGCTCCGGTATAGAGGCGCCCCTCCCCATGAACCATCTTGTACCCATTATAGGGAAGTGGATTGTGGCTGGCAGTGAGAATTATTCCTGCCGATGCTTTCAAATGTGCTGCGGCAACGCACGTGGTGGGAGTCGGGGCGATGCCGATATCCACCGGTTCTCCCCCTGCGGCGATAATACCGTGCATTGCTGCCTCGGCTATGTCTTTTCCCGAAGGACGGGTGTCGCGACCGATGACAATCGTGCCTCCACCGGCGGCTGATGTCTGATGATAGGCGACCGAGGCGACCAGCTGCGGGGTCAGGCTCTCTCCAACGACTCCCCGGATACCGGATACCGACATGATCGGTGCTTTGCTCATGGGAAATATCCTCTGTTGACTTTTGGCACTTACAACTCGACGAACGCATAAAATATATTGTTCGGAGAACGAGAATTATCCTGGTACGGCAACTGTATGACCTACCAGGGTGCGGGTCTATTTTGCCGATAATCGCAGGGGCCTTCGAATCAACACCGTACAGCCGGTGCCATCTGATTGGTGGAAGCTGTTATCGAGCGGTTCGAACGGAGTAAGTGGGGTTTCTTATGTCGATTGAACTTCTGTATATCATTCCCGTGGTTGCGCTCAGCTTCCTTGTGGTGATCAATATCGTGCTCCGCCAGCGAAACAGCGAGCGCAGGAATCGCTCAGATGCTCACCTGCACAGGGAGGTCGAAGAATTCAACGTTGGTAAGGTCTCGGGTAGTGGCGATGCTGCCGGGGCACCGGAGTCTCGACTGGGAGAAATCGAAAAGACCATCAATCTCGTAACTCATGCGCTTTCGAGTCAGCAACAGGTTATCGAGGGTTTTCGTGGGTCGAACATCGGGTATTCCTCCGAAATGGAGACTCTCAAAAGCCGCCTGGGCGAATTACAGAAAGAGTACGATATCATCCTCAGCGAGAACTATTCTCTTCGAGCAAAAATACGCAAGCTCGAAGCACGATTTGCCGGCGAGCAAGCCGGATCGCCTGGTAAGGGTGGAAATGGTCACTCTTCTCAACCTTTTCAGGATACGCGAGTCATTACCGATGTTTCTCTCGGCGATACTCGTGAGTGGGACTTGCCTCGGGATCCGCGCATAACCTGATACCTGGAATCCCGTTCCAGATGACTCTGTCCTCCATCGAAAAAGAAAACCGGCTTCTGCGTTGAGAACTCCTCCACAGATTCGGTCTTAGCTCGCGCATTTTTTTGGACAGGGTAGATACATCACTGCATTTCTGCTCCTCCTTGCGTTCTGCCTGCAATGTTCCCCTTGTCACTTCTTCATTGTGGCTTCTCCAGTAAAAACAACGACTTCCGCTTTTCCGTACCATTGCCCCCTTTTCTCAAAACCCCGCGATGACTCTGTCGCATTCAGGGTGGCGTCTTCGAGCGTGGAAAAATACCCGGGTTTTACCCATGGCCAGATGTGCACCGGGTAATCACGGGCAGGCGAACAGCGTCATGTTCCCGGGCAAAAAAACTTATTGACAGGGACTGAAGGAAACATGTATTATTGTGGGTAGTTGTGGGTATCCATGGGTAAAAGTGGGGAATCGACTTTCATGTCCCGTTTTCGCGGCAGCTACGAGTACTCAGTTGATGAGAAAGGGAGGGTAAATGTCCCTGCGAAATTTCGCAAGGCATTGAATCCCGACGCCGATGAGACGTTCGTAGTCGTCCGTGCCCCCAACAACTGTCTTCGGGCCTATCCCCTGGATGCATGGTCGGAGTTCGAAGACGAGCTCGATGCCCGCCCCCAAACTCCACAGACCCTCAAACTTCGACGGCAACTCTATGCGAGCGTTTCGGATTCAAAGCTGGATTCACAGGGAAGAATTTCGCTGACGGCATTGCAGATGCAGATTTCCGGTATCGACAAGAAACTGATCCTGGTTGGCCAGGGACCATACATCGAATTGTGGGATATCACGCGGTACGAAGAATTTCTGGGAGATGGAGACGATTTCGACGAAGCCTTTTTTCAATCGGCACAGGAAACAATGAAGAAATGAGAGATTCGGGAGGATATCACCAGCCGGTTTTGCTGGAAGAATGCATCGAGGGTTTGGCGATCAAATCCGGTGGACTGTACGTGGACGGCACACTCGGTGGGGGAGGGCACTTCGTAGCGATTCTGGATCGGTTGGCCGATAATGGCATCGCGGTTGGGCTGGATAGAGATCCCCAAGCGCTTGAGCATGCTCAAGAACGGATCAAAAGCAGGAAGGACCAGGCTATTCTGGTGAAAGCACGATTTTCCGAAGTCGATACCATTCTTCGAGACCACGACCTGAGAAAGGCCGATGGTCTTCTGCTGGATCTAGGCATTTCATCCAGGCAGATAGATGAACCGTCCCGGGGTTTTTCGTACACCCAGAATGCCTCGCTTGACATGAGAATGGATCCATCCGACACCAATTCCGCATCCGATTTGATCATTGCCTCGGACGCGGAAGAGCTGGGGCGCATCCTTGGGGATTACGGAGAAATCAGAAACCCGCTGAGAATGGCCGAGGCACTCAAGGACTGGTCGAAAAAACACGGGATTCACACCAGTGCGGATCTGAAGGAGTGCCTGCAGGCCGAATACGGCAAAGTTCTGGAGAACAAGATTCTGGCCAAGATTTTTCAGGCGCTCCGCATTGCGGTGAACCAAGAACTCCGTGAGTTGCGGACCGTTCTGGAGAAATCCGAGCTGGTGCTTCGAACGGGTGGGCGTCTGGTTGTCATGTCGTATCACTCACTTGAAGATCGTATGGTTAAGCGGTTTATTGCCGAGGCAGAACGGTCTTGTATTTGTCCACCGGAGTTGCCGGTATGCCGGTGTGAGCATTCGCCATCCTTTAAACGGATAACTCGACGTGCCGTGCGGGCTTCGGAACAAGAAATCGCGCAGAATCCCAGGAGCAGAAGCGCTCGTTTGAGAATCGCTGAACGACTTGACACTGAAAGTAAGAGTAGATGAAAAAAAAGAACCAGAAAAACCAGAAGAAAACATCTTCTTTCGTGGTCCTCAGGCTGCGACACGCAGCAATCATAGCGGTTATGCTGGCAGCTGGAGTGTTGCTGCCTTTGACAGCGGTGACAAAGCAGGTTTACCTCACCAATTCTTCGATCGAACACAAGAGACTGGTTGATTCCCTTGAAACTCTCCGGCAGGATTCTGAGCGGTTGCGCTTGACTGCTGAAGGGCTTTCGGATCTCAAGCGAATCGAGTCGGTATCCCGGAAGCTGGGCCTGGATTATCCTGAATCGGATCGTATCGTTGTGGTTCGACCGAAAGACGGAAAACCCACACTGGCTCAGTGGGAGTTCCTGGCGATCCTGAAAAGATCTTTTCGCAAAGATAAGAGCTGAAATGATTATTCGAGCACGCGTATACTTCATTGGAATTATTCTCGGGGCACTGCTTCTCGTCCTGACGGGGCGCCTGTTTTTTATTCAGGTAGTCAAGGGGCAGCAGTATGCAAAGGAAAGCCGGCGACAGACCCGGCAGCGTGCCCTTCTTCCTGCAGTACGCGGACGAATACTCGACGTAAAAGGGCGAGTGCTGGCAAAAAACGTAGAACGCAAGCTCCAGACCTCGCAGGATATAGCCGCATTCGTGGTATCTTCAATGGATTCGAGTACGGATAAAGTCCGTCAACGCTCTATTCAGCGTGTTTATCCATATGGTGAGCTGGCTGGTACGGTTCTCGGATATATCGGCCGGGACGGTGATGGGCTCAGCGGCGTGGAGTTTGCCTTCGATGAGGTGCTTCAGGGAGAAGACGGGTGGACCATTCTGCAGCGGGACGGGCGAAATTTCCGGTACCGTAAAATTGGTCTGCCGACGAAAAAGCCAGTTACAGGTGCCGATGTCTACTTGACGATCGATGCCGAAGTGCAGGAGATTGCGGAAAACGTTCTGGCCCGGACGGTGCGGCAGCTCGATGCACGTGGAGGGATGTGCATCATTACCGAACCGCATACCGGCCGAGTAGTCGCCATGGCAGGGTATCCCGGTTTCAACCCGAATGTAGCCGGGCACTTCCCGCTGGCGCAGCGGAAAAACAAATGCATTGAATACAACTACGAGCCAGGATCGACATTCAAGATTATCACTGCGGCTTCGGCGCTCCAGGACGGTGCAATTGGAGAGAGGGACATTCTCGACGGTGGCAATGGTGTCTATGAGATCTATGATCAGGTGATTCGTGACCGTCGCGCGTTTGGTAAGCTGACACTGTCCCAAGCCCTGACGGTTTCGAGTAATGTCTGTTTTGCGAAGGTCGCCGGCAAGCTCGGGGATCATGCCCTGTATCGCTACGCCAAGGAGTTTGGGTTCGGTTCCCGAACGGGAATCGAATTGCCCGGTGAAGAAGCGGGTACCTTTTCACCTGTGAAAAGGTGGTCGGGAAGAACGGGGCCAACCGTGGCCATCGGACAGGAAATCTCGGTCACACTTCTACAGATGATGGCGGCGATCGGGTGCGTTGCCAACGAGATC
>JBEPYC010000188.1:0-7936 GCA_041641555.1 Chitinivibrionales bacterium
CCCATCCCGAACCGGTTACTCCTTTGAAGGCTATTTTAGTGCCCGTTCAGGTGGGACACAATACTACACGCTATCAATGGGGAGTGCCAGAAACTGGGACTCGGAAACTCTTGATACCCTCTATGCGCGTTGGCAGGCGATATCATACAGTATCACCTATGAATTAAACGGCGGTACAAATGCCGCCGGCAATCCGTCAAGCTATACAATAGAATCAGCGATTACATTCGATAATCCTACAAAGGCTGAATTTACTTTTTCCGATTGGTATTCAGATTCACAATTTACTAATCCTATAACTCAAATTTCTTCAGGTAGTACAGGCGATACAACATTTTATGCTAAGTGGACATGGGGAGGTGGCACCGTCACTGATATTGATGGCAATGAATACACTACCGTGCAGATTGGCGATCAGATTTGGACAGTAGAGAATCTGCGAACCACAAGATATAATGATGGGGACTCCATTCCACATGTTACAGATCAGATAACATGGGCTAACCTTAACACACCCGGGTATTGCTTCTATGATAATGACACAATCTCCTCGAATCAAGAGAAATGGGGCGCATTGTACAACTGGTACGCGGTGAATACGGGCAAACTGGCGCCCGCGGGCTGGCACGTGCCGACAGATGCGGAGTGGACAATCCTGGAGAATTACCTGATAGCGAACGGGTATAACTGGGACGGCACGACGAGTGGTAACAAGATAGGCAAGTCGCTGGCAGCAAAGACTGACTGGATACCTTCCAGTACGACTGGTGATGTGGGCAATGACCTGACAAGCAATAACCGTACCGGTTTTTCGGCCCTTCCGGGCGGTTATCGAAGCAGCGATGGATATTTCTATTACCAGTACCAGAGTCGCTACGGTTACTGGTGGAGCTCTGAGGAGGCCGATGCGTCGAGCGCATGGCTCCGTACCCTCTACGGCCGCTACGAGTTCCTGCGCAGGAGCCACTACGATAAGAAGCGTGGTTTTTCTGTCCGGTTGGTGAGGGACAATTGACTATTTTCCCAATTGTCTATTTTCTTTACCCGCGAAGCACGCCGCGATATTTTTTGAAATGAGACTATGGCACAATACAGTGAACTGCCGGTATACAAAGCTTCGTACGACTTGTTGCTTGCCATATTCCAGTTCACAAAGGAATTCAACAAGGAATACAAATACACTGTCGGCGCGAGTCTGAAGGAAGAGACAATCAAGGTTATCACGCTCATCTACCGTGCCAACAGTCACCCTGACAAGACGGAAACGCTTCAAACCGCACGGGAACATATCGAGGTAATACGTTTGCTTGTACGTTTGATGAAAGACATGCAACAGATAGGCATCAAGCCCTTCGTTGCCGTCAATGAGCAGGTAGAAAACGTTTCAAAGCAACTGACCGGCTGGCAGAAAGGCAGCCGCAACAAATAGCGTTTCCTTAAACCAGAGTCCCGTGCGTCACGACGTACGGGAGCGTGCATATTAAATCCGGTAACCCGCTGGCGCGTTTGAGATGCTCAGGGCCTGGCCCGTAGAGCAGCGTTAGCTATAACAGATTCTGTCGTCTGAAAAACGGCGGCATGACAAAGAAAGCGGTTACTTCTGTTTTCGGCCCTTCCGGGCGGTTATCGTAACAACAATGGTAATTTCAACAACCAGAGTAACAACGGTAACTGGTGGAGTGCTACGGAGGGCGGTGCGCCAAGCGCATGGGGCCGTCACCTCTACTTCGACTACGAGTACCTGAACAGCTACAAGGACAATAAGAAGTATGGGTTTTCTGTTCGTCTCGTGCGGGATTTGGATTGATTGCCTGCCTTTTTGACTATTTGAACATTACCCGCGACTTCGGAACGAACCGGAGAAGAGGCGTAAGCTAACCGTTATGGTCTAACCATTGCAAACGGCGCGGGAGCATATTGAATAATACGCCTCCTTTGGACACGAAAGACCGGATTACCGGACGCTTACATACTTGAGGCCTGAGGTATGAAATTGTAGGAGGGCTGCCGATGATCCGGTAGTGGTTTTGCCTGAATGTAGGTTTACCAGGGCACGGGAGCCCCGATGAAGGGCAGCACTGGATCAACGACGCAAGGTTTTCAGCGCCGAAGATGAGCAATGGTGTCAGAAATGTTGTGTGCGATCGAGAGGGAAATGTTACCACCGTCCCGGTAGATTGTTGTTGAGGTTGGAGATCTTGTTCGGATCTCAGGCTGTTGTAGGCAAGATGCCCCGCCCAATGATATAATGACACAAGAATGCGCGCGGATTCAACAAATAAAAGGAGACGGAATCATGCAGCTATTCAAAAATATGAAGATCAGCAGTAAATTAGCATTAGGGTTTTCTCTGATTCTCGTTATATTGCTATTTCTCAGTGGCATTACGATAATCGAGTTTAGAAAAAACTCAGCTGCTGCAGACGATGCCAACACACGGGCTCAAGATGCAGTTGTCATTGAAGAAGGTATATGGATGGCGCATCGGCTTTATGCAGTGCTGGCGGATTTATGGATTAATCAGGAGTACAAAAAAAACCAAAAAGAATTTGGAAAAGTAAAAAAGGGAATACTTGAAGATCTTCATGCCATTGAACAAATCGTTGATACAGATGCTGAAAGAGCACAATTTAAAATTGCAACTGATTTTGTTACTAACATGATAGAGTCTTACCCGAAATGGCTTGAACTGGTCCGAACAAATAATGCCGATGGTATCAGGGAATATGATGGAGAAATAGACGGTTGGCGTGATGGATACATAACCGCTGTAAGAATGATTGCGGACGATCTTGGTGAGGAACAAAAAGAGGCTTCAAAGCATCTTGCGAATTCAATAACACGAGCCAAGTCAACCGTTTGGGTACTATTGTTTTTTGGACTACTATGCGGAGTAATCATATCCATTGTATTGACTAAAAGCGTGACAACACCGGTTAATGCAGCAAAGAACATGCTAAAAGATATCTCCGAAGGCGAAGGTGATCTTACAAAACGCCTCAAAAACGATGGCAAAGATGAAATCGCCGAACTGTCGGGTTATTTTAATAAATTTGTTGAGAAAATACAAGGTATCATTGCTTCAGTTAACGGAAATGCCGATACTGTTGCTTCCTCAGCAACCGAGCTTTCCGCAGCTTCAACGCAGATTGCTACCAATGCCGAAGAAATAAGCACACAGACATCCACGGTTGCATCCGCAACCGAACAGGCCACAATAAATATCAACTCTATCTCATCATCGGCAGAAGAGATGTCTTCATCAGCAAATAGTGTTGCAACGGCAATTGAAGAAATGAGTGCGTCACTCAATGAGGTTTCTCGCAATTGTCAGCACGAACTCCAGATTGCATCTGAGGCTAACACTCACGCGAAAAGCAGTAAGGACGTAATGGACAAGCTTGGTGCCGCTGCAAAATCAATTGGAAACGTAGTCGCCGTTATCAACGATATCGCAGATCAGACCAATCTTCTTGCCCTTAATGCAACAATAGAAGCCGCATCTGCAGGAGAAGCGGGTAAGGGTTTTGCCGTAGTTGCCAGTGAAGTAAAAGAGCTTGCCAAACAAACTGCACAGGCAACACAGGAGATTCAGAAACAGGTTGAAGATATGCAGACCAATACTGAATCGGCAATAATGGCTATTGAATCGGTTTCAAAAGTCATAGGAGAAGTAAATACAATTTCTCAAACTATCGTAAGCGCCGTAGAGGAACAAAGCGCAACGGTAAATGAAATATCCAGCAATGTCAGCGGAGTAAGCACTGGTGCGCACGAAGTATCCAAGAACGTTACGGAATCAGCAAGCGGTCTTACGGAAGTATCTTCAACCATTGCTGGTGTCAATAATGCGGTAGCAGATACAGCAAAAGGAATTGTTCAGGTTAAAACAAGTGCCGAGGAATTATCGAAGCTTTCAGAAGGACTGAAGGTACTTCTTCGACAATTTAAAATTTAAACGACATAAAAAGAAAAGAGGCGCGCAAGAAGATATCATTGGCCGGGCAAACCGCGCAGGTACCCATGGGCCCAAACTAACCGGAGTAATACCTTTCTCGCACATCTTCGGCGATACGCTGCAGTCTATCGGAGGTTTGCGAGATCGAGTACCCCACCAGAAATGGTGAGCTGATCCATCGGGGAACAACTTTGCAGACGATCGATTCGTTCCATTGATAGAAGAACAGGTTGTAGCTGCTGCACCGAAATGCTTCGAGTATATACGTTACGATACGCTGTGCGGTGTCAGCCATGAACACATCGTTGCGAGGAGTAGTTAGAATGTTGAATTCGATTGCACAGCCATACGGCTTGGTCGAGAGATTCAGGAGGCTGCCCGTTTTTCTGTCGATCTCGATTCCCTCGAAAATATCTTCACGGATGGTCTGTTTGTAGTCTATCTTTTTCAAGCCGACAATCTGCATATGCGCATGATCGATACTTCCACCAGACTGCGGCCCATGATTCTTGTAAAAAAGAACGGATCGGAATTCTCCACTTTTTTCCATTGCCAGCCAGTGATCGATCCCGAAACTGATAACTCTTCGCATATGCTCCCTGTCGTAGGTAGCCATACTCGCAGAGCAATCATCAGTTTCGATCAGCACCGTCTGAAATGCATCGGCGATAGTAGCGAACTTGTTTTTCACCAACAGTATCGACCCATCCTGATCCAGAACGTCTTCGAGTTCCTCACGATTACAGAATGGACACTTGTTCTCTCCATTCTGATAGACCATTTTTTCTTTCCATGTTTCGGAAAGAAAATGAATATGCCTGTTGTTTTCCATTGTTTTCCGCCTGTTGCCTGCGTGTCTTCAGGACCAGAAGACACATTGATTACCTTTGCGCCACCTCACTGTCGGTAAATGCAAAGACCTTTTGCGCCCACTCCCTCGACCACGCTCCAAACGGTCGCAAGAGTGCGATGAGGGTTTCACCCCATTCTGTCAAACGATACCCATCCAGGGTTCGCTCCACTATGGCCGCTTCCTTCAAATCCTTTAATCGGCTGTTCAAAATAGAAGGAGAGATGTTTTCGCATTTTCGTTGAAGACTCCTGAATGTACAGGGACCTTCCTGGAGCTGCCACACCACTCCCATTGCCCAGGTTCTACCGAGCAAATCAAACAGTGCCATGATCGGGACGCCTGTCTTTGACCCTCGTACAGGTTTACCGGGAACTGGAGCCGACATTGAATTCCTTTCACCCAACACTGATTACGATACCCTGCCATGCTACCATTTCTGTATCATGCTACACATAAAATAGCATTGTGCGTCTTCTGAGCGACACCACACTATCCGGTCACGAAGCTTCTCTTCATGTACGAACACCCAGTGGCACGCAATTTGTATGTACAAAACCACTGTGTCGGTCGTTTCGACATAACGGTAATCATCGCAGCACCCTGTGATCAAACCATCGGTTTCGGCGGTTTTCAATCGACCCGACGAAAAACCCATCGATGGTCATGGTCTGGTAACCGAGCGACAAGGAGGTGAAACGGGCTGGTTCCTGATGTATGTCTGGTACTTTCGAACATCACAAACTCAAAACCATTGGGATCCTGATTCTCATTGGTATGCTCATTCTGGTGCTTGCGGGGGCCTGGAAATTTACGCCGCTGAGCGAGCATGCAGACCGGCAGGCTATCGCCGGCTACATCGAGAGTATTCGTCATGCCTGGTGGACGCCCTTGTTCATCGTGTTCGCCTACGCTCTCGTGCACGCCCTGCTTTTTCCCAACACGATTCTCAATGCAGCGGTTTTACTCACTATCGGTGGTTTTCGCGGGTGGATCTATGCGATCGGGGCAAGCCTGACATCAGCCACACTGTACTTTTTCCTCGGGAGACGGTTTGGTGCAGTGGGTATGCATGCAATCGAAGGCAAAAACCTGGACAGGGTGCGCAACCTACTCCGCAAGGGCCGGTTCGGTTCGGTCGCCCTGGTTCGTCTCGCTCCGATCGCTCCGTACACGGTTGTAAACACACTGGCAGGTGCGATCAAGCTCAGATACCCGGATTTCATTATCGGTACATTCCTGGCGCATCTGCCGGGCAGTGTGACCCTGGCAGTGCTCCAAAGGCAATTGTCCGAGGTTATTGTGGAACCAGGCCCCGGGAGTATCGCAGTGTTGGCCGCGGTTGTGGTTATCGGAATACTGGTGTTCGCGCTTTTGCGACGCTACGCCGGTCATCACGTGGCAGGTGTCCAATAGACACGGTTAACCACCGGCTTTTCCGCAGTGGCTGCGGGTATATCGCAGCATCTTCTATCCAGACCGGAAAGTAACCGGTCATCGGGGGGTTCAAGTGTCTATGCACCAGCATTTCCAGCGTGTACCGAAATATCTGAAGGTACTCAGCCGCGCAGGTGTCCCGACAGGTATTTTTCCGACCAACAGATCGGTCGAGAAGAAAAGGGCACTATGTCAACATTCCGAACTCGATACTGTTTCAGAAGTACATTGTAAACTATCGGCATGAACCTCAGTCCGCGGATAAGTAGGTAATCGCATATGGATAATACCCAGTGGTATCGTACGGATTCTCAGGCAATTTTTGACACACTCCAGACTTCGGACAACGGACTCGAATCCTCCGAAGCCCGGCATCGGCTCAAAGCTTACGGCCCCAACCAGCTTCCACGAAAAAAGTCGGAGTCCCTGTGGAAACTTCTGTTCCGTCAGATCAACAACCCACTGATTTATGTGCTTATCGGCTCGGCCGCATTGGCTGTGTTTCTGGGAAAAATCACCGATGGTCTGGTGGTTGCCGCAGTGGTTCTGGTCAATGCGCTGATCGGTTTCGTTCAGGAATTTCGCTCCCGCCAGGCTATCGAAGCTCTTCAGAAAATGGTCCCGGACACCGTCGTGGCCATCCGCGACGGAAACCCCGTGAGTATCGAATCGGCGCAGCTGGTACCCGGCGATATCGTGACACTTCAATCGGGTGACATGACACCCGCGGATATGCGGCTGCTCCAAGTGCGCAGTCTGCGAATCAACGAAGCCGCCTTGACCGGAGAGTCTCTTCCTTCCGATAAGTTCACCGACACCATACCCGATGAAGCACCTCTGGGTGATCGCCACAACATGGCATTCAGCGGCACCACGGTGGCTTCGGGCACCGCCAGAGGCGTGGTCGTGCATACGGGGTCTTCCACAGAGCTGGGCAAGATAGACAAAATGCTGACCGAAACTGCGGAGACACAGACTCCATTGACCCGTTCGATCTCCTCGTTTGCCAAACTCCTCACGTTTGTCATCCTTGCCGTTGCCGCGTTTCTTTTCGGCATTGCGGTGCTTCGGGGGTACCCGGTGGCAGATGCGGTACTGGCGGCAATTGCCCTGGCGGTGGCGGCGATTCCCGAGGGAATTCCCGCGATCATCACGATTGCCCTTGCCATTGGCGTTCGGCGCATGGCCCGCCGTCGCGCTGTGATCAGGCACCTTCCGGCAGTCGAAACTCTGGGAAGCACCACGGTAATCTGTTCCGACAAAACCGGGACGATCACTCGCAATGAAATGACAGTCACCGATCTCTGGACACCGCAGCAATCGATACGGTTCGAAGGTGTCGGGTATGCGCCATCGGGAAAACTGTACGACGGCGAGCGGGAAATCCACGAGCCGCAGGGCACCGCAGAAACACTGCTCAGAGCTGCGGTACTGTGCAACGACTCGCATCTTCGGGAAGAAAACGGAACGTGGCTCATCGAGGGTGACCCAACGGAAGCGGCTCTCCTGACAGCCGCCCGCAAAGCCGGCCTGAAACCGGAGACCCTCTCCCACACCCACCAGCGCATCGACGCCATTCCGTTCGAGTCCGAACGTCAGTTCATGGCGACGCTCCACGTGACGCCGGAGGGCGACCGCGTCGTCTGTCTGAAGGGCGCGCCCGAGGTGGTTTTGCG
Organism: Chitinivibrionales bacterium; assembly: GCA_041641555.1. GTDB lineage: Bacteria > Fibrobacterota > Chitinivibrionia > Chitinivibrionales > WJKA01 > JBEPYC01. The sequence goes on from JBEPYC010000188.1 coordinate 7,922, forward strand.
CCGCTGCCCGGAGGC
>JBEPYC010000189.1:0-7959 GCA_041641555.1 Chitinivibrionales bacterium
ATCGAGCGTAGTGCCCTTGCTGCTTGAGACTATTCCGCTCAGGTTGATCTGAGCCTGAGCCGCTGTTGTGACTATCGCGACAATCGTGAGTAGATTTCTGGCCCTGTTCATTGTGCCCTCCCTCCTCACGCGGTGGTCGCATGAGTGATTGGCAAGTGGTGCGTAAAAACCCGGTTTTTCCGGGTCGGTATCCCGTCATAGCCTCTATGTATATGGTACTCGGCGGCTGTTACACTTTCAAGTTGAAAGCATTTTCTTCCTGCGTTCTTATCGATCATCGCAGGTGCTCCTCATTTTCGTCGTGCACCGATTTTGACCCGTTTTACTTCGGTACGATTGGTTTCCGTGTAGGTAATGGTGAAAATGCCCAGATAGGTTCCGCTTCCAACCAGGCGGTCGTTGTGATTTCTCCCATCCCAGTGGAAATAGTAGTTGCTCCCTTCAAGCGAGCTTCGAAGGTTCTCCGCAACCATGTTCCCGACTGCATCATAAATTGTACCCCGTGTCCTGGATTCATCGATACGTGCGGCTGCACTGTCCTGGGGGTGAGTTACCTGAAGAACCACGATTGTTCCCGAAGAAACCGTGCCCATGCCGGGGACGGTGATATTCCCCGGCGCACCAATTGTGAACGGATTCGGGCTGGCAAATGCTTTGGCATCGAAGGGCGGATACACCACCTCGAGCAGAGCATGTTTGTCGGTTTCCCCCTGGATATTGCCTTGGGCGTCCCGTAAAGTTCCCGGGCTGGCCACGCGAACGGTGTCACCCGTTGCGGGTAATTCGCCATCGAGACTTGTCGAGAGTACTTCGAAGGTATACGATGAGCGACCCTGGGGGCCATTCCGAAGAACCATGGTGTAGGTAATCCCGTTCTGGTCGGTAAAAGTAAAGGGTTCGGAGGTGTTGATCGATGGAACTCTCTCGGAGAACTGAACAACGAGAGTGTCGTTTTCGAGTGTGTCAGCATTGACACGGTAACTCGCGGATTCGATTACCGGTGCCATGCCATCGGAGATCGGATAGGAGCCCTTCTCGATGTAATGCTGATAAGGCCCGACCTCGTGCCGCAGAATGACCAGCGAGTCTCTACCCGGGTCGATTGCGGTGTTGAGAGAAATGTTCCTGTTCTGATATACCATGATATCGAAACCGGAGCTGTCCGCAAGCATCTGGACCGATTCAAAGGTAAGGTCGCGATCAGTGGGGAAGCTGAAACGGTCGGCGGTAAGCGAATCGATTTCCCTGGGATTGAACACGGGCGATGTCTTCACGCGGATTCGGTCGATATACCCGTCGCCGTCGGTGTCCAGATAGGTCGAAGACTCGATTGTGACAGGGTCGTAGGCAACAATCTGTCGCGAGTCACGGATAACGTCCAAGGGCACATCGGGGTTGGTCCACAGAAAGGTTGCGGTGTCCAGGAGTGCATGCTGAAGGGTACCATCGGAAATGTTCGGGGTGGAACCTGTCTGGCGGTAGAACGTCCCCGAGAAGGTTCCCTGGCTGTATACAAGCGGTACCTGAACCTGATCATCGCCTGCTGCGTTGCTGACAGTCAGCGCAACCGGGATCTCTTCGGTAAGCCCTTCGAGCTTCATGTACACCGTGATGGTATCGTGTTTGTTGTTGAGTGTTCCGGTGATCGTATCGCCATGCGAAACCAAGATGATTTCCCGGGTGTAGCATACCTTGGTAATCCCCGCGGGAAGATCCCAGGTGACATTGGGGTTACGAACTACCTGAAAGTCGGTGCTTACGATCGTATCGCCCTGGCTGACATCGGCGACTCCCGCCGTATCGACATAGGCAAATTGTGCCTGAAAATGTACCGGTGTCGTATCGGGCTCAAGCGGGATAAACCTGGAGAAAATGACTGTCGAATCGGTGGTCGTCTGAGTACTCTCATCTGAGAGGGATCCGCTGATCGGCTTGACCTCGGCTCGGAAAACCCGGGTGAGAATCGCTTCCTGCATGAGGTTGAGCAGGGCATCGTGGGAGGTAGCGATTGACCACAACTGACTTTGAGAATTTGCCGAAGTATACCCGCTGTTTTTGATGTTGTTCATCATTTGGGTCAGTTGGGAAGGGGGCGTTTTGACGTTGTCACCAAGAAAGACCGTAAAGGTCGTCGGGACCTCATCCCCTTCGATATACTCCGTTTTACGCGCCTCCATCTCCTGGTCAACACGACCGTGAAGACCATCGGAAAGGAAGATGATAAACTGGCGTTCCTTGGGAGTAGGGGAGTCTTCCAGTGCGTCTTTTGCCGCCATGAATGCCAGAGTTATGTCGGTGCCCTGCTGGTGTTTGAGGTACGGTTTACCAGTACCGGGGTCAACAGGACGGGTACGCTCGGTGCTGTCGTTAGTTTGAAATGCCTCTAAAAGATTCCATTGGTCAGTGGTGAAAAGGCTCTTTATCTTTTCTAATCCCGAAGAATTGTCGGAAAAAGTTGTGTCAAGACGGGTGAGTGGAAAATACGAGTCGTTCCAGGTAAACCCCGACTCATCGATTTTTTCGAAAACAGGATTGGTTTGCCAGTCCCAGGCCAGCCAGTTGCGGAAGGCGACTACGCCCACTCGGGTTTCCGGTGATTGGGCGTAGATTTTGTCGAGCACTTCTTTGGTTACCCGATACCGGTTACCGTCCTGGTCATTACCTGTGCTTTCGTTGATGGTCGCCATGCTTGGTGAGTCATCGATAACAAAAACGATCGAAGCCGGGACCCGGGCTTTCCCCTGGAATGCTACTTCGGGTTCGCAGATCCGGATTTCACGATGAATGGCGACGGCGTCCATCGGCACCTCAACCGTAATCCCATCGAATGACTCCGGGCAGCCTTCCAATTTGATATGGCACACCTGATTGGCAAGGAGTGCTCGTGCGAAAACTGCTGTCAGTACGAAAGAGGTTAAAAAGCCGATTCTCATTCTACCGCCTGATCGAAAGTGTTTTTCACGTGCCATTACCCATCCACCTTACCGGGCCGTGTTGTCATAAATGTTAATTCTTACGACTGGTAGACCTGAGTACTCCTGGACTCCGGTACTCATGAAGAAAAACCGCATGGTAAAACTCTTATCGAGCGTATCTTTGGCGTATGAGAAATAACGAGGATATACCGAAGTGACAGATTTTTCGTGCAATGTACCGGTAGCTTGTGGCTGACCATACCAGGCCAGGACAGAGTCCATACGATACAAAGGATCGTTGAGTTTCAGTCCGAGTGAGGTTGATTCTGCGTACCTGGAAAAGGTACCCGAAATGGTATCGTCCGATTTGGGAATCGAGTAACTCCATCCGGAGCCATAGGCGTATACCGCCGCAACGACACTGTCGGAGGCATGGAAATTTACTTTGATACCTTTGGAAGAATAATAATAATAGAAGTATCCGCTCTGGGCATTGGTCGCCTGCGGCTGACCGTGAGCTTCAATAACATCGGGCTCGGTAGAAATCCCAGGCGCGATCCCTTCGATACAAAGGAAATCGACAATACCCTGCTCGGGGAAATCGTATTTCGGAGTACTGGTTTCGGGCGGATCCATCAGGCCACATCCCGCAAGACACACAAAAATCGTTATAAGTACGTTTTTTTTCATAGAGCGTTCTCCTGCAGGGAATCTCCTGTTTTCTGGTCCTGGTACGCAAGCCAGAGATGGGCCTCCCAATTGAAGCGCTTTAATAAACACGGCGGCTACATCCGCGGATGTTCGGCACCCCTCTATTCTACCCTGTACGTGGCAACTCATGCAAAGGTTTCAATCGTTCTCTGTTTTATAGTTATGTTTTTCAGCGCAAACAAATAAAACATCTGGGGAGAACCAAAGCAGTCCCGGGCTGCTCGCGTTCCAGTGCACCAATTCTAACATTAAATCATGTGATTGCAAGTGTGGATAAGCATCTGAAGAGAACCGAGAGCAGGCTGCGGACCGATGTGTCCCTGTGGGGCCGTTAGAACATGTGGACCCATTCCCATTGGCCGGGTGAAATGGCAGGTTCATTGCATGTTTCGGGCCCAAATGATATAATCGGTTAAACAACGCCACGTAACCGGAGGATAAGGCCGAAATGGCACTGGAGATCTCTGTTGGAAAAAAGAAGGATCTGTTGCGGGTTAACCTGGTCGGCCGGCTTGTAGATATCGATGTAAAGAAGTTTTCCAGGAAAATGGAAACGGTCTACAAGGAGAAGGTGGGTCGAATCATGCTGGATGTCAGCCGTCTGAACTTCATCAATAGCCATGGGCTGGGCGTGATCGTGTACTATCACACGGCAATGCAGCGGGAGGGGCGGGAGTTGATCGTGCTCAATGCCAATCCCAATCCCCAGGCCTATATAAACCGACTGATGGATCTCACCAATCTGAATGCGGTCATGAAAGTAGTGCGGTCGCCCGGAGAGCTCAAGGCAACCGCCAACTAAAGCGCTCTTAGATTTTCGCTTGCTTAACAAGCCCCATGGCTTTTTCAACGTTCTCGCGACTGTTGAAGGCGCTCAAGCGGATGTATCCTTCGCCGCATTTTCCGAAACCGCTTCCGGGAGTGCAGACAACTCCGGTGTTTAACAACAGAGAGTCAAAAAACTCCCAGGAATCACTCTTGGTCTTGATCCAGATGTAGGGCGAGTTTTCTCCGCCGACACATGCGTAGCCGAGATCTGCAATGGATTCCCGGATGATTCGGGCATTTTCCAGATAGTAGTCGGTCAAATCGCGAACCTGAGCGGCTCCGGCTTCCGTGTAAACGGCCGAGGCGGCGCGCTGAACAGGATAGGATACTCCGTTGAACTTGGTGGTATGACGTCGATTCCAGAGCTGGTGAAGTTCATGCGGGGTTCCATCCGAAGTGTACACCATGCATGCTTTGGGTACAACGGTATACGCACACCGTGTCCCGGTGAATCCGGCTGTTTTCGAGAAACTGCGAAACTCGATAGCCACTTCCTGGGCGCCCTTGCATTCGTAAATGCTGTGGGGTATTCCCGTATCGCGAACAAAAGCCTCATAGGCTGCATCGAACAGAATGAGCGCCTTGTTTTCCCGGGCATAGTCAACCCAGGCCTGGAGCTGCTCGCGTGAAGCCGTTGCGCCGGTGGGGTTGTTCGGGAAACAAAGGTAAATCAGATCGAGCTTCTCGTTGGGGATTGCCGGGATATACCCGTTTGCGTCGGTTGATTCCAGATACACAAGCCCGTCATACCGTCCATCGGAATAGGAACCTGTTCGCCCGGCCATGACATTGGTATCGACATATACCGGATAGACTGGATCGGGGATACCGATGGTAAGATCAGGCGAAAGAAGTTCCTGGAAATTCCCGGTATCGCATTTGGCGCCATCGCTGACAAAGATCTCATCGGGCGTGATATCGGCCCCGCGGCTCTTGAAGTCGTTCTCCGCGATTGCCTCTCGAAGAAACGGGTACCCCTGTTCGGGCCCATATCCGCGAAATCCATTTTCGCTTGCCATTTCATCTACGGCCAGATGAAATGCTTCGATACACGCCTTGGGAAGAGGCATGGTGACATCGCCAATCCCCATCTTGATGATTTCTTTGTCTGGATTGTTCTGCTGAAATGTGGTTACTTTCTTACTGATAGTCGAGAAGAGATAAGATGACTGCAGTTTGAGGTAATTTTCGTTCAGACGTATCATTATACATGACTCCTGCGGTAGATGAACAAGCGGATTTCCCGCTCTTCCCGATAATTCGAAAAACCTAAATGATACATCAGGGAGCAAAACGAAGTCAAAGAATTCATTGCTCCGGGAAGTACGTCGATACCATTTTCCTATTCCTGGTGATCTGTTTCGGGAGTTGATCTGCATAACTCTCAGGCGCCCAGTGCAGCGGAAGCACTGACGCTGCACCGGGGGGGGCATGAATCGCCTTGCTCTGCGATGGTCTGGTGCAAAATATGGGTGCAGGCTTTTTCCACACGATTATGTGGAGCAGCACGTGAGGCAGGATCTGAGCCGAAAGCACCATAATCATCCATCCGGCTCCGCCGGTTTAATCTCTTTAGGGGCTCTGAGCGGTCCCTTGAATGCGAAAGGGGATGCGTGTGTCGAAGTACCACATTGCTGTGATCGATATCGGAAAAACCAACAAGAAAGTGCTCATCTACGATGACCAGCTGAACGTTGTCGACACGGCCTACCGCACATTCGAAGAGGTGGTGGATGGGAATGTACATTTTGAGCCGATCGAAGGCATGAAACGGTGGTTTAAGGAGACGCTGAAAGAGTTCACGGGTCACTACGATATCCGGGCATTATCGGTAACGACCCATGGCGCGACGGCGATGGCTATCAAGAAAGGCGGGAGCCTGGCTGTGCCGCCGGTCGCTTATACCACCGAAGCAGGCGAAGGTTTTCGCAAAAATTTCTACGAAATGTTTGGCGACCCCGTGGCACTGCAAAAAGAGACCGCCACAGCGGAAATAGGCAGTCTTGTCAACGTCGCCAAAAAAGTGTTCTTCTGGAAAACGCACTATCCCGAAGAGTTCGAGTCGATTCAGACCATCTTGAACTATCCGCAATATTGGGGATATGTATTCACGGGTAAAACGGGAGCCGAACCGACGTATACCGGATGTCATACCTATCTCTATGATTTCACTGCAAAGAAGTATTCATCGGTCGCCCAAAAATTAGGAATCGTGGATAAGCTGCCCGGAGAAATCAGGCAATCATGGGAAGTACTCGGCACGGTTCGTCCGGATATCGCCAACGAGACCGGGCTTTCAACAAAGTGTATCGTGACAATGGGAATACACGATTCAAATTCGTCACTTTTGCCCTTTCTGGTCAAAGGATTCGATAATTTTGCTCTGAACTCCACAGGCACCTGGTGTGTGGCCATGCATCCTGCGAAAGATGTCACGTTTGAAACCAACGAACTGGGAAAACTCGTTTTTTATAACCTCGATACATTCTTCAATCCCGTGAAGACATCGATTTTTATGGGCGGGCTTGAGTTTGAGACCTACAGTGAACTGCTCCAACAGATAAATGGCCGTTCCGATTTTCCTTCTTATGACCCGGATCTGTATCGGTCGGTGATCTCCCGGGCCACGCAGTTTATCGTTCCATCGGTGGTGAAAGGAACGGGGATCTTCCCGGATGCCGCGCCCCGGGTGATCGATGGTACCGAAGAGTTTGGGCTGGAGGAGATCAGGAATGGAAGCAGGGTGCCCGTGTTTTTCAAAGATTACGAGCGCGCACACGCGGTTCTGGCTGCATCACTTGCTATTCAGACGAAAACGGCTTTGGAAATGGTGGGATTCCAGGGCGACGGGTCAATCTTTACCGAGGGAGGGTTCCGGAAAAACGACAGTTACAACGCGCTGCTTTCCTCCCTGTTCACTTCTGGGAACTGCTACCTTACCAGGCTGGAAGAAGCCACGGCGTTCGGGGCTGCTCTTTTGGGGAAAGCGGCGCTCGACGGCACCACCCCAGAGGAGTCCAAAGACCTGTTCACGATCGAACAGATTCCTGTCGGCGCAGAAAAAATCCAGGGAATGGATATCTATGCCGAGAAATTTATGACGATGGTATAAACGGGAGGTCAGGAAAGCCTGGTCTGAATGAACTGGGCTATTCCCTCGAGTGTGCTTCCTTGTTGACCAAGAAAGGCAATAGATTCAGAGGCCTGGTGAATCAGCTTGTTCGCATAGGTTTTCGATTCGGCAAGGCCACAGATAGCGGGGAATGTGGCTTTGCCACGCTCCCGGTCACTTCCGGCATCTTTGCCGAGCTGCTCGGTGGTGCCTTCTTCATCCAGAATGTCGTCGATAACCTGGAATGCCAGGCCGATTTTTTCGCCGTATGTGGTAAGCGCATCGACTGATGCAGCGGGAGCATCGGCCAGCTTTGCCCCGGTGCGAACCGAGGCGCGTATGAAAGCGGCGGTTTTGTTACGGTGAATGAATTCGACATTCTCCTGGGTGATC
>JBEPYC010000190.1:0-7921 GCA_041641555.1 Chitinivibrionales bacterium
GCTGCGACACGGGGAGATGGTACGGGGCAGGTGCGCAGAGATCCGTCGATGTCATGGACGGTGCCCCCGTGGAGAAGTGCCGTGAGTGTTTCATCGAATAGCTTGGTCGTGGATGTCAGCTCGTGTTCGATTGCAGCGGTCGATGCCCCTGAGGAGGCCAGCATGACACCCTGAAAAACTTCTTTGGCCATTCGCTGCGACAGCATTCGCTGACGGCCGGCGATATTGATCACCATGCCGTCTGTTCGCTGGCTTCGGGTGACCACGAGCGTGGCGAGAAAAATCGCCAGCATGAGACATCCCAGCAGAATTGTTTGCAGTGGCAGTTTGTGCTTGAGCTTCACCGGCATTTCCTCTTGTTAGCGCAATAGTGCATGGCAGGTCAGATTGTCTACACTCTGAACTGTCCAACGAGTTTTCCCAGACCCGAAGAGACTTCGGAAAGTTGGTCGAGCCTCACTTTCACCTGCTGGATTCCAGTGCTGTTGTCCGTGGCGGCCTGGTTTACAGACTGAATATTGTTGGAGACTTCGGATAGGCCCTTTGAAGACTCACCGACATTTTTTGCTATCTCGGTAGCCGCGGAACTGGCTCCTCCGACATTCTGAGCGACTTCGTTGACCGTTGCGCTCTGCTCTTCCACCGCGCTGACAATCGTCTGAGATATCCCATTGACCTCTTCGATTATACCGGTGATTTGATCGATTGCGGTGACCGAGTTATCGGTGCTGGACTGCATCTCCTGCACTTTCCGGCTGATTTCCTCGGTGGCCTGTGCCGTCTGTTTGGCAAGCTCCTTTACTTCATTGGCAACTACGGCAAAGCCCTTTCCGGCTTCTCCCGCCGAAGCTGCTTCAATGGTGGCGTTGAGCGCAAGAAGGTTGGTTTGCTCGGCTATATCATTGATGACATCGACGACTTTGCCAATTTCCTTTGCGGAGATCCCCAGTTTTTCTACCAGCTCGTGGGTCGATTTCGCGTGGTTATTCGCATTCGCGGCAATCTCCGATTCCTTCTGGCAGTTTCGGGAAACCTCATTGAGCGATGAACTCATTTCTTCGATAGCCGTGGCGACGGTCGTGACCGAAGAGGACATCTGTTCGGCCGCGGCCGATATTGCCCCGATATTTGCCGAAGACTCCTCGGCTGCGCTTGCGACCGTCGTGGATTGCGAAGACATCTGTTCTGTGCTGGCGGCCAGGCTGCTCCCGACTGACTGAAGCTGCCCGAGTCCATCGACCAGTGTCTGAGCCCGCTGCACGACATCGCCGATAATCCTCTGAAGTTTCTCCACGAAAAGGTTGAAAAGCCGAGCCACTTCGGCAAGTTCATCATCCCCCGAAGCATCAAGGCGGCGGGTAAGATCCCCTTCGCCTTGAGCGACATCGGAGAGCATGGTGGTCAGCCTCTGAAGTGGGGCGGAGACGGTGCGAAGAATAACAAAGCCAAAGGTCAGTATCACCAGAACGAAAGCAAGGGCGGAGATGAGCATAATGGCGCGTTTTCGCTTTGCCCGGGCCACCGCTTCTGCTTCGATTGCAATGACATGCTGCTCAAGGATTTCTTCTCCCTGGGTCAGTAGTGACTGAAGCTCTTGCAGGGCACTCATGGTCTGGTTGGTGAAGATATCCGTCGCCTGGGAGCGATTTCCCTCCCGAAGATGCTCTTGAATGTCGAGCACCGAGCCGTGCAGACGCTGATGCGGATCTTCCAGATCAGCCACTGGGCTTTGCAATGCCGGAACGTGCTCGATCGCTTCACGAGATTCAGCCCCATAGTACCACTTTCCAAGCGAACACTTATGGTAATCGGCTTCCACTCCCAGGTCGGTTGTATGCTCGTCGTACAAAAAGGCGCAAGCTTCTTGTGCCCAGGCAAAATGGTCGATTCTTCTTTGCATGAACTTGGTTTCGAGTTTCTCGCTTTGCTCGACCAAACTTCGATCCTTGTTCATACTCGAAATCGTCCATAATCCCACGATATTGGAAAACAAAACGACGGCAGCACAGAAGAATGTTGCCGTAATGAGCTTCCCCCGGACCGTTTTGAAAAATGCAAACATTGTTATTCCTTTCTCGCTAAAATGGTCTTACCCTGCGTACTAACCAGACAAGACTTTCAGTATATCCGCGCATTACGGGATGGGATAGAACCCCGAACGTCGGGAACCAGTAATTTACTACTGCGCTGATGAAAGCAGACGATCCAGCCGAAGAAGGGAGAGAAGCTGGTTCTCGAGCTTTATCAGACCGCTGATATAGGTGCCATCGACACCATTTACATTCGGCGGAGGCGCCTCGATCTCCTGTTCATCGAAAAGCACCATGTCATCGATCGAATCGACCAGTATCCCGACCGTGTCTTTCGGGGTATGCTCAGCCAGAAGACCTTCCTTGACCATGCGATCGGTCTCCTGGCGGGTCTTCAGAACAATCGAGCACGATGTGTCGAGCATCTGGCGTGTGCCCAACCCGAGACGAACGCCGGGATCGATGATCGTCACGATCTGTCCGCGAAGGTTTACCAGGCCGCGCACGAATTCGGGCGCCGGACTCACTTCGGTGAGATCGATATGCCGATTGATCTCTCTGACCAGAAGTACATCGATTCCGTAGAGGTGCTCATTGAGACGGAATGTTGCGTATTGTCGGATCATATACGACTCCAAATAGGACTGCCCCTGTGGCGTTTAAAATGCTTGTTCTGCCTGCTGAAGCAGAGATTCCATGTCCAGTATCACCGTCATCTTTTCATTGATGAGGGCCGAACCTCTGATGCCGGGTCCGTTTACAGAATGTGTTTCTATCTGAATACTGGTTTCGACGGTGTCTTTGACCCGCGAAGTAACAAATCCAAATGGGCGCGAAGCGTTTTTCGGGACAAGAATGTACATGGTCTGGTCGGGTTCCGAGGGGGAGATGGCCGGGAGGAACCGGTGGAGATGAAAGAGCCTGAGGCTGCTGTCATCGTAGGTCACCAGCTGCTTATCGCCGATCATTTCGACCTCCTCCAGTGAACGTTTCTCGATACGGGCGATAGTACCCAGGTTCACCCCGAACAGCTCGGTGCCACCTGTGGAGAAAAGAAGGAGTTTTTCGGTCTCAGCGACGGTGACGTTTTTGCTCTTGTCTTTCTGTGCCTGCTTGTCTATTTCATCGAAATGCAGATCGGCAAGCGAGGCAATCCCGTTTGGATCCAGAATCATAGCGACTTTCCCGTCTCCCATGATCGTCGCCCCCGCGTAGCATGAACTGGACTTGAGATATTCAGGAAGGGGTTTGACCACGATCTCTTCGCTGTCAAGAACATCGTCTACCACAAGCCCGTAGCGGTTCTTTTCCGCGCGAAGCACGGCGATTTTCACCGCGTTGGAGAGTGAGGCGCGGCGGTCGGGGGTCCCGGTTCTCTTTTCTTTGTAGACCGATTCGGCTGCCTGCTGAGTCTCGGGATTTCCGCGTCGATCCGACCATCGGCTCCTCCGGTCGATACGGCGTTCGCCAGTTTTCGGATCGATAAAGGTCGGGGCTATATGAAGCACATCGGAGAGTTGTACCAGCGGAAGAAGGTTTCCGCGAAGACGGATTACTTCGGCCTCTCCGATACGTTCCACCCGCTTGGTGACGTCTCCCGCCCGAATCCGGACGATCTCTTCCAGCCCAACCTGTGGGATGGCGAAGCGGCGGTCGGCTATGGAAACGATAAGCGAGGGGATAATCGCCAGGGTCAGCGGGAGTCGGAGAATGATTGAGGTGCCCTGGCCGTGCTCTGACTCGATTTCCACGGTTCCGCCCATGCGTTCGATATTCGTCTTGACAACATCCATCCCCACCCCGCGACCCGAAATGTCGCTCACGTTTTGAGCGGTGGAAAACCCGGGCGAAAAAATCAGAAGCAGTGCTTCACGGTCATTCATGGTTTGCGCCTGCTCGGCCGTGATAATCCCCCGTTCCACTGCCTTGGTGCGGACCCGGTCCGCATCGACTCCCGCCCCATCATCGGTCACTTCGATAATCACCTTTCCGCCTTCCTGGTAGGCCCGAAGAACCACGTGTCCTTCTTTGGGCTTTCCGGCCTTTTCGCGTACGGAAGGGTCTTCAATACCATGGTCGGCGCAATTGCGGACCAGGTGGGTAAGAGGGTCGGAGAGAAGCTCGATGAGCGATTTGTCCAGTTCGACATCCTGCCCCACCTGCTCCAGGACAATCTGTTTGCCAAGGTTTTTGGCCAGATCCCGAATCACCCGGGGGAACTTGTTGAACACCACCGCCAGGGGCTGGAGACGGGTCTGCATGATCCCTTCCTGAAGCATCGTGGTCACGACATCGACATTCTGAACGATACTTGCCAGTGACCGCACCTCCGACAGGGGGAATTTCATCAGACTGCGTATTCTGCTTTCAAGTGAGTGAAGCTCGTTTTCCACGGCGGCGTTGCCGGCATGGGTCCCGGTTGAGGAATCAAGCCGCCCGATAAACTCGGTCACCGATTCCATGATTGTCCTCACAAGCATCTCCGACTTCGGTGTTTCTTCGAACTGATGCGTCATGGTCTGGAGCAACTGGTTGCGTGCCAGAACGAGCTCGCCGGCGAAATTCATTAGATTGTTGAGAAGATTCACTCTGACCCGGAGCGCATCTTCGAATTGATTGTCTTTCTTTTTGACCGCGGTGGCTTTCGTGTCGGTTTTTCCGGAATTATCGTTTTCGGCAGGCCTGTTTTTCTGGCGAAGCTGCTCGCGGAAGGGGCGAAGGTCTATCGTGAGGATAGCATCGGAATCGATCTGCAGGGCATCCGCTACCAGATCCGATTCGAGTATGGTTGTAAACACAATGGAGATATCTTTGGGCGGCCGTTTCGGGCGCCCCTGTTTCTGCTTTAGAAGCGGTGGCTGAGTGTCCAAGACTATACCGAACTTTTCCCACTCGGTAAAAAGGTCGGCCGTCTTGCGCTCCTTGGCGGTTAGCTCTTTGGCCGTATCAAGATTGATCTGGTAAACCTGACGTCCGTTCTTGATAGCATCTTTGAGGTGATCGTCGGTGACCTCAGGATGCCGTGAGCGGAGTTCTGAGAGAGAATCGGAATCATTGCCGGTGGGGGTCTCCGGAGCCGAAGCGGCGGAGAGAAAGGGTTGCAGAAGCGCGCGTTCCTGATCGAACGACATCGACTCCGACCCTTCGACATCGTCCAGCATTGCGCGAAGTTTATCCAGGCCCTGCAGGAGTGCATCGACCAGCTCCGGGGTTACCGCGATTTCACCATCCCGCACCCGCGACATCACGTTTTCCATCGCGTGGCTGAGCTCGACAATATGGGTTTTGCCGAAAAAACCGAATCCGCCCTTGACGCTGTGCACCGCCCGGAAGATGCTGTTCACTATTTCTGAGGATACGTCTTGACCTTTCTGCTCAAGTTCAAGAAGATCCGGTTCAATTGTCTCCAGATGTTCCTTGGATTCAAGGATAAGATCTGTCAGCATGTCCTGTTCGTTCATCGTTTCATCTCCCGGTCATACTCAGAGAAAAGCCGTTGTGGACTCGAGCGTTTGTTTTGCGCGGAGGTTTCGGGACCCATGGTGCGGTCATAGAAATCTGCGTTGATTTGTCTATGGATTCGACACCTGTATCTGGCCGGACTTTAATGGTACAATCTCTGTGTGGGCGAATCCAGTCTTATTTGAACGGAACGTGCCCGAAGGCCGCGACTGACACAGCATGCCGAAAAACGTCCAAGCCAACCGAAGGTGGGAGGGGTCTCAGACAGACTATCCGTACAAATCGGTGTGTTGTACCGTTGATTTCCAAGTGAAAGGCGATTCCGAATGACCATGACTCTTCAAGAGAATTTCTACGAAGCCGCGAGGAGGGCACGGGTAGGGGAGTACCCGGATGCAGCGCGGCTGCTCAATACCTGCTTTCAGGATTTACAGTCGATGCTGCATGCTTCTCGTCCTGATCTCGCGCATCTTCAGAAGATCATGTACTCACTGGAGACAATGATGATCATGCAGAATCAGAAAGACTGGGTCGCGGTAGCCGATATAATTGAATATGAGCTGGCAGGGCTGCTTGCGTGAGCCGACCGGTGTCTGCCAACCGAAGAGGGCGGGGGTGTGTTTTTTTCCGGAATGCCTCTGGGTGAGCATTCACCGGGCAGCGACGGGCATTAATGCTTCTTAAGATGCTTTCCCGAGCATGTCCCGGTAGGCGCGTTCGACCCTGGCGGCAAATCCTGTATAATTGCCAAGGGGTGACTGGGAAATGCGGCTGCGAAGCCCCTGCCGCAGGGCATCGAGAGTGCTACTGTCCGATGACAGTTCGCGGGCGATTCGGATGAATTCTTCGTGCGATAAGGCGACCAGGTGAGGAAGGCCTGCTGCACCAAGAACACTGGCGACCATTCGTCCCGCATGTCTATTACCATAGAGCGTAACGACCGGTACCCCCATCCACAACGATTCGCAGGCGGTCGTATGACCGCTCCAGGGGAAGGTGTCAAGAGAGATATCGATTTGGGAATAGATCGCCAGATGTCCACCTCCCCGCGGGACTTCGCGTTGGAATATCAGACGGTCGGATGTGATACCGCGGTGTGCAAAGCTTTGCCGAAACCGCTGCTGAATCGATTCATCGAGCGTGGTGCGGAACAGGAGCAGTTTCGAATCGGGAACCGCCTGTAGTGTCCGGGCCCACAGAGAAAGCACTTCCTGGTTGATCCGAGCCAGGGTGTGCAGCGATCCGAACGTGATGGTGCCGGTAGACAGCGATGGGCTCCGGCTCACTTCGGGCGCATCGTGGAGCATTGTGTAACTGCAGAAACAACCGGGAAGGCGCACCAGGTTTTCTGAATGACAAGGCGGCTCGCCGGCGGGGTCACAGGTGGCATCGGTCATGCGGTAATCCACTCTGGAAAGGCCGGTGGTGTTGGGATATCCAAGCCAGGATACCTGCACGGGCGCAGCTTTGCGGGCGAACACCCGGAGTCGATTCCCTGCGGTATGCCCGGCACAGTCAACGAGTATGTCGATCGAATCATTCCCAATACGCGAACATAACTGGTCATCGGAGAGCGGCTTCGTATCGAGCCAGTGATCGCAGTGGGCCCGAAACTCCGAAGAAACCCGGTCGGGGCGATCTCCTTCCGAGTAAAGAAACACCTCGAATTCATTACGATTATGCGACTGTATCAGCGGAAGGAGAAAGGATGCAGCTGGATGGCGGCAGAAATCCGGGGACACGTATCCCACACGTATGCGCCGATTGGGCGCTGCTGAAACCGGATGAACGATGGGGGTGAAGGGTTGTTCGACCACTTCCCCCCAAGCACGATGTTTTGTCAGAAGCCGGGAATGGTCGTGACGGGGATTGTAGTTCATGCAGGTCAGAAGATTGTCCCAGGCAGGTTTACACAGAGCATCCTGGGAAAGTGCTTGCTCGAATATTCTTTCGGCTTGATCGATTTCTCCGGCTACTTCAAGACATTCGCCCAGATTACAGAGTGCTCCCAGGTGTGCTGGCACAAGATCGAGTGTTTTTCTGAAACAGGAAATTGCCTGACTCAGGTTGTTGGTCTCGCGCATGAAATTGCCGAGATTGTAGTAGCCGTCCGGGTACGCCGGATTGGCCCGTATTGCTTTCCGGTAATTCTCTTGGGCTTCATCGAACCGGCGAGTTTTGATCAGGAGGTTTCCCCGGTTAACCAGGGCTTCGGCATACGTGGGAGCCAGGGCAAGCGCGGTGTCGTAGGCCCCGAGAGCTTTGTCGTATCCTCCGGCTTTCTGCAGGGCCATGCCCAGGTTATTGAATACATGGGCGGATTGCGGGAGAAGTTCAGAAGCACGGGTGAATTTCTCGATTGCCTCGGCGGTGCGGTGAAGCGACAGCAGCGTCAGGCCAAAATTATTGTAGACTTCACCCGATCGCGG
>JBEPYC010000191.1:0-3318 GCA_041641555.1 Chitinivibrionales bacterium
CGAGTCGAAAATCGACTCAAAAGAGCTATATGCATTTTGGAAACCTGAATTCATCGACACTCCAGATTACACGGCTCTAAGGTAGGTGGGTACCTATGGAAAAATACATGCAAGAAAGCTGCCGAAAGGGGGGATTCTTCAATCTGAGGATCAGGGGCGGCGTTTTTGAATCACTTTATTACGAAGATCATGGGATATGTTTTACACCTTACTATTACTTAGAAGTACAAGAACGCGGTTTTCTTATGCATTCAGTTGGGGTAGATGATTTTCAAACCCGACAACGATCGCGAAACCCGGGTGATGATCTACGATGCCAACGGGCGTCGGATCCGCTATGGGACTTACGCGCAGCTTGCCGCACGAGGGTTTGCGTGGACCTGGGACTACACCGATCTGACCGGACAACGCCTGGCAAAGGGTTTTACATGCTGGTACTATGGTCCAACGACCTGGTGAAGTATCGGGTGATCGTGCGTCGGTAGGAATCTGGGAAGGATCCGTCGGGCGCAGGGCAAATAAGTATTCGCCCCTGCGCTCCCAACGGCCTGGCGGGATTTTTCCCTGAGATGGATTGTTGTATTTTAGATGCCTGTGAAAGTACTCAATTATTTCATCTGGCTTGCCGCCATATCCCTCTCTTTTTATATCCTCCTGGTTGCCAAGGACCTGGTTCTACCGCTGGTGATCGCGGTTGTGCTGTGGTATCTGATCAATGCGCTGGCGGATGGATTTCGGCGGGTGGAGATCAAAAAACGCCGTCTTCCCCCGGCGGTCAGTTTCGTGCTCTCTATCGTGACGATTCTGGGTGTTCTCACCGGCATTTCCACCCTTTTGACCAATAACATTGCCGATGTCATCGCTGCGGCGCCGGTGTATGAGCAGAACTTAGAACGAATAATCGCCCGCGTATTCGGCATTCTTCGCATGGAAGAACCCCCGAGTCTTCAGCAGCTTATCAGACGAATCGATATCAGCTCTGGATTATCACACCTGGCCGTAGCCGTGACGGGCGTAGCCGGTAATATCGGTATTATTATGGTATATCTTCTGTTCATTTTTCTGGAACAGAAGAGCTTTGATCAGAAAATGGCCGCGCTGATCCGTCGTGAAGACCGGAGGAAAGAGCTGTTTCTTTTCATCCGGCATATCGAGAGTGATATACGCATGTATATCGGGATCAAGGTGCTTACCAGCGGGCTGACCGGTGTGCTGAGTTACGTGGTGATGCGGATTGTCGGACTTGATTTTGCAGAGTTCTGGGCTATTCTCATATTCGTGTTCAATTTCGTACCAACCATTGGCTCTATTGTCGCGACCATTTTCCCGACGCTTCTGGCGCTGGTTCAGTTTGAAAGCTATGCGCCGTTCTTTGTTATGGGCCTGGGTATCGGTGGGTTGCAGTTTCTTATCGGAAATATTCTTGAGCCCCGGCTTATGGGGAACCGGCTCAATCTCAGCCCGCTGGTGATTCTCTTGTCCCTTGCCCTCTGGGGAACGCTGTGGGGCTTTACCGGAATGATCATCTCCGTTCCTCTGACTGCTATTGCGATGATTATCTTCTCGCATTTCCCCCGTACACGGCCGCTGGCGATCCTTCTCTCGCGCCGCGGGCGCATCTCCGATGCCCCCGAATTGTCACCGGAACAGAAATAATCCGGCACAATACTGGAATACCCCTGATTTGCGGCGAGCGGTGATAACAAATATTTTCTTTCTACCTGCAAATGCATTGACTATGGTGAGACTGTCTCACGCGGTTGTCCTGCCGGCTCTTACCGCAGATGTTCCGGACCGGGTTCTGAAGCGGAAGAGATACGACGGAGACATTCCGGGCAATGACACGCAGCGGGGAAGTGGTGGCCGGCCAGAGCGCTGCTTCCCCTTTTTCTATCCCTCCCGTCAGCTTTCCTTCATACCGATTTGAGTCAATGTCCCCTCAGAGAGTGTACGCCCGTTTGGTGCGAAGTTTACCTATGTACGACAAGTGGCATCCCCCCTGGAATGATTCTTGCTTAAACAGAGAATACCGCGTTCAGTGTCTGGAGTATCGCGTGCGCTGCAAAATAAAAAAAAGGTGAAAACCTCGGCCCGAAAACAGGGCAATCCGGCAAAGGCCCTCTGGACTGCGGTGTGGCGCTATAGCCGGGGATTTTTTCCGCGTTCTCACGAACGGGGTGCTCTCGAACGATCCCGGATCGGGATTTTAGCAAGTCAGGGGGATATGTGTGATTCTTACCAGAAGAAACAGAACAATGATGACGGTTCTTGTTCTTTTTTTCCTGCGTTCAGTGCAGGCATCTGAACCATTCTCGCTTGGGGTTGATAGCATTGCATTGTCTCGGGCGGTCGATGTCGTAGGTGCATTCGGTGAGGGCACAACGATCAGTCTTGGTGAGATCGCTACCGGACCGGCGGTCGAAGAAGCCGTTGGGTACAAGAAGAGTCTCTGGGGTGCGAAAGTGGCACAGAGGACATCGCGCGACTCTCTTCAGGCCTGGGTGCGAAACTCCCTGGTGTTCGCGCTCACTTCGTGTGGCTTCGAGCTTGAACCGGGTATTTCGGGAGATTCCGCATTCGTGCTTGCCACCCGTGTCCTCAGAGCGCGAAGTGTCGCTTATCAAACCTACGAAGCGGATTTCTGGGTATCGTGCAGCCTCACACAGGCCGGCAACCTCCGTATCGACAAAAGCTACGCGGGATATGGCAACGAAGACGACAGCATGAATCCCGATGATGCCTACGCCCGGTCGCTCAATGCTGCGCTGTCCCATGCGGTTTCGATGTTTCTTCTGGACCTGAAAGCGGTCGTGACCGGGGAGTCCGACAGTATCAAGCAGATAATTTCGGTAGCCCAAATCCTCGAAGAAAACCCGCTGGTCGACAGCATGGTGGTCTCCCGGCTCGACCAGCTCAGTCGAACTCGCCGCTTTGGAAGAAATACCGAATGCGTGGATCTCTCCGATGCACAGCTCTCGGAGAGTAATGTCGAGGCGCTCTATCAGCTGGACAGTGTGTTCACGCGGCTGTACGAAAGTCGCGCCCAGCTCCAGCCCGGCACGACCGGAGCCGCACTTTTTTACTGCCAGCTCGCCGCCGATGGACGGCCGCTGCTGGTGGTCCCTGTCGAAGAAGATCTCCCCGATCTGCGTCTGCAGGAACAGATGATCGAGGAACTACGCAGCTACGATCAGAAGCAGCTCGCGGACGAGTTCGTACTGGAGCAGATCCGCAAGGGCTTCATGGATCGCATGGACCGGGAATTGCGTCGGGTCCTGCATACCGGATCCGAGAAGAACTACGTCAAACGGATCGTCA
>JBEPYC010000191.1:3328-7781 GCA_041641555.1 Chitinivibrionales bacterium
AATAAGAAGGACTCAGTTCCGCAACGATTCCCAGGCCCCGACAACGATGGTCTTGAGCCGAGGGTTTGAGCAGGAAGTGAGTCGGGCCCGAAGAATGGGAGCGATCGGCATATTCGCGCTGGTTGCACTGAGTTTCATGACAATCGTGGTGACCCAGAGATAAGCCCGTGCACGCGGCCGGTTTCCCGCATGATTATCCATGGTGTCGGTAGATTTCCGAATGACCTCGATAGCTCAGGCCGGCACGGTCTCTTTCCATGCGTGCGAGAACCCGCAATTGTATGTTCCGCTCGGCTCGGGAGACAACCTGAAATCCGTGGAATGTGCTTGTGTATGAAGCTGAACGGCCTTCGCCGGTGCGTTCAACGATGAAATGTCGATGATTCTCGAGGCGGGTGTGGAGATGGTTTCGGGAGATCCGGGGAGCCTGCCGGAGAGAGATTTCGATCGATTGTTTCAGTCCGGGTTCCCGTTCATAGCCGATACTGCTGCGGGATAGAGCCGCCGCGGCGACACTGGTTATTCCGGTTCCCGCAAACGGGTCGAGAACCGTATCCCCGTATATACTGTACATCGAAATCAACCGGCAGGGGATTTCAAACGGAAACGCACCGCTTCGCTCGCGAGTCTGGTTCGGCGCAAGACCTTGCGAAGATCCGCGCACATCATTCCAGATATCGGAAAACCATGCGTTTCGCTCTTCCCAGAAGATCGAACTCTTTTCGCGATCCTGTTTTGCAGAATCCGCGAAAATCCGCTTTCCCGGTTTTCTGACAACGAGAATATGCTCGTGCTCCAGGGTGACGTATGCCCCGGCAGGAAGGGTGCCGGAACCCATGAATTTGTTGGGTGCGTTGGTGGTTTTGCGCCAGATGATTCCCGGCAGAATGCAAAATCCGAGTGCGCGCAGAGAATTGAGAACGAATGCATGATTCGGGAAAAGCCCGAATTGTTCTCCCACCGTCCGCACGGCATCGCCGATATTCACGCACATGAATCCGCCGGGGCGAAGTACTCGGAAACACTCGGCCCAGACCAAATCGAGCTGTGAGTGCATCGATGAAAACGCCGATTTTCCATCTCCACGCTCCAACGCCTCTGCAATGCTCGGATCGTCACGCCCGAACGGTTCGTCCCACATTTTTATCATCGGATAGGGGGGAGAGGTGACCACGAGGTCGACAGCCCCATCCCCCAGAGCGGACATCTTCTCAGAAGATTCGATCAGAATCCGATGATGCGTGACCATCAGGCCAGATCGACGACTATTTCATTGATCGCGGATTTGTCCTTCTTACACAGTTGCAGGTACTTATCCTGATCCACGGTCAACATCGGACCTTCATCGGTCTCTTGCTGCTCCACCGGGGTTCCGTTGATCGAAGCCGCAGTGATGGTGTATTTGTTCCAGTCCCGGTGTTTCGGGTTCCGGTAGGTGACCTTCAAGCGATGCTTGAGGAAATTGCAGTAAATCGTTGCATTTTCTTCATCATCGAACTGTTCTTTGGTCAGTTTTGGATTGAGCAGCAGATCGCCATTGACACCCCGAACCCCGAACATCTGCGATACGACTATGATGACATGCCAGGTCGCGGCGCCGGTAAGATAACTCGATAGTCCCTTTCCGGTTACCTGAAAAGTCGAGGGCATATTCGGGAAGCAGTTTGCGGTGGCCGAATCGAGGCACAACTTGTTGATTTCGGTAAAAATCCTATAGGCCTCTTTCACGAATCCCCGACAATAGAGCGCGTAGGTATACATCACGTTCTGCTGCATCCACAACGACCCATGCTCGCGCCACCCGTACACAAACCCGGTAACACGACCGAAATCAAGCTTCAACTCCTTGAAATCACTGCACAACCGAAGTCCACCGGTTTTGGCGTTTCGAAGGTATTTCATCACGGCCTTGTGCGCCTGGGCAACCTGCTCATCGGTGGCAACCCCGAACAAAATGGGAAGGACCTGCGATGTCAGATCGATTCGCACGCCAAGGGGGTGATCCCCGTGCACGCGACGGGAGTGGTCATCGTAGTGGCCGTTGAAAAACGAGAGGTCGTCTTTGGTGGTAAGGTATTCATTTTTGCGGATATGCTCGTATATGTGGAGCGCTTTTTTCCGAAGGTCGGCGGCGATTTCGGCGGTGGGAAGAAAGACGCGGTTGCCGGACACCGTATGACGCACCCGTCCGAAATACTCCTTGAGCCGTCGCTGTTTCTCGCTTGGTGAACCGTAGTTCACTTTCCACTGACCGGCGAGGGTATCAAGAAGCACGGCCACTTCAGAAAGCACCGGTACTTCCTTTATTCCTTTGGCATTAAGCGTCTCGAGGACTTCGGCAAGTGTCCGCAGGTTCCATCCGTACCAGTTGTAGAAACAGACCGATTCACCTTTATGGCGTCCCATGTCGTAGGTATCGTTCCAGTCGCCGCCTTCCAGGAGAATGTTGTTATGTTCGCCCACGTGATAAAACGATGACAGAATCTGGACCAGAATATGCTCGAGAATCGATCCCTTGTAGACTTCTCCGGTTGCATTCCGCTGATGATTCCCCTGCTCTTCGTTCCATTCTTCATCCAGAAGCTTGCTTCTGTGGGTGAATTTGTCTTTCCAGTAGGTGATATCTTTGAGAAGGACTTCGAAATCGCCACTGTGATCGATATAAAACTTGAGAATGAAGAAAGGCCAGGTGCCGTGATCACTCCATGAACGCACGATGTTGTTCCGGTCGGCGACAAATTCACCCGGCTTGTGCCCGATAATCGTGGCATTGCTGCCGTCGACCCGAATCCCGTGCAGGTTGTTGATAATGTCTTCGCGTGTTCCCGCGGGGTCGACCAGGAAAAGCCCCAGCATGTCCGACCACAGATCGCGCCATCCGCGGCCACCTCGTCCGTAGTCGTGATCGGGAAGATATGAGTTACCGTAGATTTTGCGGCAAAACGGCTGAAAGGCAATCCAGCGGAACAGGTTATCGACATCCGACTGCCCCGTTTCCGTATGCACTTCATCGGAAAGCTCTTTCCAAAACGCTCTGGTCTGCTCCAGAGCAGCTATCACTTTGGCTTTGGAATCGTATTTTTTGCGCCATGCTTCGATCTCTTTGGGATCATTTGAAATGGCACGCATCACGATGTACGCCGCTGACTTCCCGGGAGCGAGATTAGCGGCGGTGAACCGGGTCGCGCTAACCGATTCGACTCCATCGGTGAGGACCTGCGAAGGCTTTGGCGCCTTGAGATCTTTGAACACGGCTTCGGGGTTATCCAGCGTTCCGCCTTCACCAATGAATGCGCTCAGGTTGCTCCAGACATCGGTCGGTGCACTTCCGCGTTCCGTGCAGGCAAAAATCGAATAATGCATATCGCTGGGCCGGTGCCCTTTTTCATCGTGATGAATCCGTGGTTTTACCGACACTCCGTACTTGCCGACCGTCACCTCGTTGAACATCGAAGTCACCTGGCGGTGATCCCTGACATTGTCGGCGGATCGGCCGAAAATTGGCGAAGCGGCCGTGCAGGTCATCTTGACCGGCTTCCTGCCGGTATTCTCGATCTCCACAAGCATCAGCTCCACCATGTCATCGTTTGCCGGCACAAACGCGGTCGTCCGGGCGGTCAGACCGAGTTTTTTGGCTTTCCGTGACGTCTGGAACCAGCCGATACCCGCCTCAACCGATGCATCCTCGCCCGAGTCCCACTTGTTGGCTTTGGAGAATGCGCTCTCACCGACGGCCGACCAGGGTTGCTTGCCCGGGACGTGGACCCAGAAATTCCGGGCGTCCCGCGAAAGATGAAAATCCTCGGTGACTTTGGGAATCGTCAGGTAGGTATCGAAATTCGTGCAGACATCACCTTTCATCTCCGGGGTGACATAGCTTTTCATCCCGGCCATATTGAACAACGGAAAATAGAGCCGCGAGACATAGTCGGGATCCGGGAGCACAAAGCTTCCATCGTTGGATGGCAAGAATTTCCACAGCGGTCCTTTCCCTTCGCGCGCGGCCTTTCCTCCGATCAGCTCCTTGCCAGGGCGTTTCTTGGCGGCAGGTTTTGCGGTCTTTTTCTTTGTTGCGGTTTTCGGCATGAATCCTCCCGTAGAGTGCTCGTGTTGTTCGAGCACCGGTGCTGTATGGGAAATGAATGTGGTATTTCCTGAGGGAAAGTCTTACAAAATAATTCGGAAACGGGATTTATGAAAGAGAAGTCGGGGGCCGGAGCGGAATAATTTGATATTGTCCAGTCTTAGGATCGTTGAGAAAGGAAGGTGGTCCGGATGGCACTGTTCTCTCAAGTGTCCGGAGAATCATTGGTTGGCAAAGCAGGGCAGGGGGTTGTCGGGGTTCGTATCTGGAGAATCGAGGCTCGGTTCACCCCCACCCCCCGGCACGGGAGGCAATTTTTACGCGAGAAGCCACTGCCGCACTTGGATAAACTCAGCACGGACGGCAGGA
>JBEPYC010000192.1:0-7748 GCA_041641555.1 Chitinivibrionales bacterium
GTGACGAACGTATCAATCCTGGAGGATAGCGGCAGCAGAGTTGCTGAACAACACCACCGGCTCATTGGACTCAACTATTGCTTTGCTTTTCCGCCTCTTGCCAACCGAGAACAGCAGGCACCAACCATTATTTAATGCGTTAATCACTAAAACACTTATGGTATACATTGCAGCTCTCAGAAACGCTAATCTTATACCAGTGCGGGTTTGCGGTCTGCTGTCAGCGTAAACCCCTCCCTAATCTGATTTGAACTACAAGCAGCCGCTCGGTGGGACGGAGAAGTGAATTCCCCCCTTTTCACTACTTTCGATTCCTGTCGGGCGGTTTTTTTTGTTCCCTGCCTCGCGCCCTTTCTTCATCGACTCCTTGGTTTTTTTTGGCATGTCCTTTGCAACGTTTCTCTCTTCCATTCCGGGAGATTCGGAAATGGTACAGGCTGCTCTGCTGCATGCGACTGCGTAGTCTCGCTTTTTTACACACGTGTAGAATGACCCAGCAATCACGCATGGAGAGCGCGGATACACAGTCCACCAAGGGCGAAAAAACGCCATTTACTTTGCTGGAACCAAAGGAGGTACATGATGAAAATGGTGACCAGACTTCTTGCTTTGTCTCTTGTGTTTTCTCTATTGAGCTGTGGTGGGAGTAAGACCACGCAGGGGGGTGCTATCGGCGCGGGTGCAGGAGGCGTGATTGGCGGCATCATTGGAAAAAGGGCGGGAAATACGGCTGCTGGTGCGATAATCGGTGCTGCCATAGGAGGAACCGCCGGAGCGGCGATCGGAAGATACATGGACAAGCAGGCTGCGGAGCTCGAAGAGGAACTGGAGAACGCAAAAGTCGAACGGGTTGGTGAAGGAATCAAAGTGACGTTCGATTCGGGTATTCTTTTTGATTTCGATTCCGATAATCTCCGAGGGAACGCAAAGGATAACCTTGAGGAGATGTCCCGAGTCCTGAAAAAGTACGACGACACCAATATTCTCGTTGTCGGCCATACTGACTCAATTGGTTCGAATGCCTACAATGAAGAACTCTCAGAGGAGCGTGCCGAATCGGTGGCGGAATATCTTGCTACCAACGGCATTCGCGGACAGCGCATTACCGAAGAAGGAAAAGGCGAATCAGATCCTGTGGCGACCAACAAAACCGAGGCTGGACGTCAGCAGAACCGGCGGGTTGAAGTCGCTATCTTTGCAAACGAGGACCTGAAAGAGCGCGCAGAGGATGGAACTATTTAAGCAGTATGGAATATTAGAGGAGGAGTACAGATGATTAGAAAAGCGATTACACACGGAGTCCTGGCAGTAATGGTAACGGTTGGTGCTGCAAGTGCGGAGATGGGTTACTTTCTCGATTTGGAAGGCGGTGCAAGCATTGCCAAACTCAGAGAGGGCGAAGCCAATTTTTTTACCGCTACCGATGACGTGAACACTGAAGGGCTCAACTTCTTCACCGCAGGCCTTGGGCTCACGATGGAATTCAACCGATATCTCGCGCTCCAGCCGCGGGTGCTTTACCTGCGCAAAGGGGCAAAGTATAAAGGGAATCTGTTTGCTATCGACGGCGAAGTGGATGTCAGGATGGATTACATCGAAATTCCTGTCGTCCTCAAGGCCATGCTTCCGGTCGATATCTTTTACCCCTACGTATTTGTAGGCCCATCGGTTGGCTTGAACGTTGGTGCGGAGAGAGAAGGCTCAATCGAGGAATGGCAGATTGCAGAACCGGATATCAGCGATCAGGTCAATACGGCCGATTTTTCTCTCGCCTTCGGAGTGGCCACATCGGTCGCCGCACCTTTTGGTAAAATTTATGCCGAAGGGGGATACTGGCTCGGGCTGATAGAGGTTTTCGAAAACGATGAGCGGAGAACGGGTACCTGGCGAATAGTTGCCGGACTGTCGGTTCCGCTGGGAGCGACTGAAAGTGGGTACACTGCTCCCTGAAAAAACAGAGCGGTAAGTATCAGAGCGCGACGGCAGGGAACCTTATGTGGCTTTCCTGCCGTTTTTTTGTAAGCAATGATATGACATGCGCAGGCGTTTCCGGCTTGGACGTTCAGCAAACGCCGCGGTGCGGTCTGGTTTCAGTGTGAAGCCGGAAATGGTTCGTGATGAATTGGCCGAGCATACGCAGACAACTCCGGTCATTTTCCGGAGGCGATACACAGCCAATGCACGATGTGGCACTGAAAGCTCGGGTGTTTTTTGGGGGAGGAGGTCATTTCTGCTGCTTGCGGATATGTCGGAGGTATTCTCGGCGGGTCACGATTCCTATCGGTCCCCGGGCAATGCCTCCAAGTCCGCCTCGATCCCATACACGTATGGCAATGATGTTTTGCCTGCCGGGTGCGATGAGGTCGGGTGGTAGAAAATAGGCTCGTTCAAGGAGGTGGCATTCCCGACAACCGATCGATTTCATTTTCCCGAATTCGCCAGTCGCTCCGATCATTTTCCCATTGAAAAATGTCTCGTCGGCATCATCGATTTGTCCGGCCAGGAGAATTAGTTTCTCTTTTGCCAGATCCCGGGGTATGGTAACCCCAAGGCGATACCATGCGATTCCGTCCCAGGCGGAATCCAGAACCTGCTCCCATCCCGAAGGGACCGGAACGGATTGCCATTCGGATGCGGAGTAGTCGGGCTGCGACCACTTCCTGTTGTCGCCGAGTTTAAATTTCCACAATCCGGACAAATCCATTTTCAGGGATATTTCCGCGGCCCGGGAGGAAAACAACCCGACAGGACCTTCGTACAGACCGCCGCGAAGGTGATAGTCGTAAACCCGAATCGCTATGACGTTCTCTTTACCGTACCGTAAGGTTCCTTCCGGTATAGGATAGATTCTCCGATCGCTCCATGCCGTGAGGTAATCCGGAGGGAACTGGCCGGTACTTCCGACAGTTTTTCCGTTAAGATAGCAAACATCGACATCATCGATTCTTCCCAGTTGAAGGTACTGCTCCCGCTGGGACAGTTCTTTGGGCACCAGAAACCGTTTTCGATACCAGGCGAACCCGTCGTAACCGGGAAATCCCTGGTTTTCCCATTCTCCCGGTACCCGCACCACTTCCCACTTCGCGTCGTTGAACCCTCGTTCTTTCCAGGCTGGATCATCGCCGATCTCAAAAGACCAGTCACCCGAAAGGTCAAGCTCCTGGACCAGAGATGGCTGAGACCAGGAGGAGGTTGCCGTCAGTAGGAGCAGAACGAATGGGGCACTGTAGAACACAGGGGAAAAAAGCTGTCTGAGGATTCCGTGGTTCATCTGTGGTATGAAAGGACTAAGCGTTAATGCGAATCGATTCCTGCGGAAGAATTTTCTGTCGTGTGAGCTGAGCTGAACACAGTGAAGCACCCGCAGAAACAAAAACGAGGCCGCCATTGGACGGCCCCGCTGGATCCTGCGGGGCCATTTACCGGCTCGCACAGGTTCCCCCCAAGGATTTTCCAGAGAACCAGAAATTCTCCTGGATCTCTTTCCTAACATACTCAACTTCCAGAGGATTTGTGTCATAGCGGTGTACAGGAACGTAAAAGGATGTAAAAGCCGTTATTCGACGTATTTATATCCGGTTCCGTGGACGGTGATAATATGGCGTGGATTGTTCGGGTCATGTTCTACCCGTTTGCGGATTCTGGCGATATAATTGTCCACAGTTCGGGTCGTCGGGAAACTCTCGTATCCCCACACCTTATCCAGCAGTTCATCACGACTGACCGCATTGCCCTTGTGTGCGTAGAAATAGCGGAGTGTTTCAAACTCCTTGTGGGTCAAATGAACATCCGCATCCCCATCGGATGCACGATATTTATCAAAATCAAGACACAGCTTTCCCATCTGGACGCTCCCGGTGTTTTCTTCCTCTTCAGGCGGGCACCTTCGGAGAATTGCCCGTACCCGGGCGAGGAGTTCGCGAACACTGAAAGGCTTGATAAGGTAATCATCGGCACCAAGTTCGAGGCCCAGCACCCGATCGATTTCCTGGCCTCGAGCAGTCAGCATGAGAATGGGAGTTTTGTTTCCTTCGGCCCGAAGTTTTTTGCAGACCTCGAATCCGGACATTTTCGGGAGCATGACATCGAGTATGATAATATCGTGCTGCACAGATTTCGCCTGCGAGTACCCCTCGATCCCGTCGAAGGTCATCGTCACCTCATCGCCCTCGAATTCGAAATTATCCTTGAGGCCCTGAGCCATTTCACGCTCGTCTTCTACAATGAGAATACGTGCCACTGTCAACTCCTGTCGGGATTAGGTGAAGATCGGCCAGTATCGGTGCGTTTGATCGGAAAGTGCAGCCGAAAGGTACTTCCTTTTCCCGGTTTGCTGGTGAAGGTAATACGGCCATGGTGCTGTTCCATTATGTGCTTTACTAAACTGAGGCCGAGCCCGCTGCCCTTGGTGGCATGTACGAGGCTGCTTTCTACCCTGTAGAATTTATCGAAGATTTTGCTGTGCTTATCCAGTGGAATTCCGATGCCGAAGTCACGAATTGCAAGAACGACTTCGGTTGAGTCTGCACCGATGCTCAGATCGATCCGTTTGGCCTCGCCGCTGAATTTAACGGCATTATCGAGAAGGTTTACTATGGCAAGAGAGATCGCGT
The DNA here is from genome assembly GCA_041641555.1 of Chitinivibrionales bacterium. Classification (GTDB taxonomy): domain Bacteria; phylum Fibrobacterota; class Chitinivibrionia; order Chitinivibrionales; family WJKA01; genus JBEPYC01. The sequence continues at coordinate 4,614 of JBEPYC010000192.1, forward strand.
CAGGATCGGCCATGACCTCGGGAACCTCCGGGGAGATATCCTCGTGAAGTTCGATACCTTTTTTCTGGAGGTGAAAGCGGTACATTTCCAGAGTGTTCTCTATCAGCACATCAAGTGAGATTGGCTGCAGGTGGTATTCTTTGCGATGTGATTCGATGCGGAAGAAGTCCAGAATGTTATTCACCAGCTGAGCCAGGCGGCGTGTTTCGCCAAGGATTACGCGGTAGTAATGCCGCCGCTTGGTATCGTCGGAGACCCGTCCCATTTCCAGCGTTTCAACATGCATGCTGATCAGAGAAAGTGGGGTACGCAACTCGTGAGAGACGTTGGCCACGAAATCCGATTTCTGCTGCGCCAGCGACATCTCGGTAAACACGCTTTTGACCAGGAACGCGATGCCAAGCAGAAGGATGGCATTTACAGTGATGAGAAGAAACAGTTCGATCCGATTTCGTCTTCTGGAAAGCTCATCCAGGGTGGCTCCATGGAGTCGAACCATCAGGTCGAGGTGGGGTAGAAGCCAGCTGGCTTCATTTTTTTCGTACCTGAGAGAGGTGTCTTCGGAACTGTATCGAAGTGTATTCCGGCGGCGGTCGGATACTGCAAACGCGAAACTCCCATCGTTCATTTCGTCGAATTTGCGGGCAACGACCGAAGTGGCAAACAGGGCGTCATCGACAATCAGTCCTATCATGGCCGGTTTAGAAGAGGTCCAGTGCTGCTCGAGCACGAGAGGGAAAACAAGCATATGAAAGGGGGTGCTGTCGACCGGTATTTCCGTGGAGAGTGGGCGTACATAGCCATTCCGTGCCCGGTGAATGGCTTTCTGAATGCCGGAAGTGTCGGCGTTCAGAAGGTCGAATGCGTAAGTGCTAAGTGCATTGAGTTTCGAAACTTCCCGATGTGTGCTGTCGAGGATAATCGTTCCTGTGCCCGAGCTCTGCTGCAAGACTGCGGCAGCCAACGACCGGTTATTCTTGAGAAAGGTCCGGATTTGTGGAATGACATTCCTGAATCCGTCCGATTCCGGGGAAGTGCGGACGATTGCCCGCAAAACGGTATTCCAGGACTCGAAGACATCCCAGCTATGCTGATTTACTGAAAAAAGAATCGAGCTCAGTTGTCGTTCGTAGATAGAACGAATCAACTTTTCGTCTCGCTTCTGTCGGGCAAGCTGATATACCGAAAAGCTGCCGATCGGGATCAGAAGACCGACGATAACTATGAGGATGATTCTGCCGCGGGAGGAAATGCGCATAAGCTTACTTAGAAAATACATCCGATGGGAAGCGTTTTTCTCGTAAGGTGGGTCAGACGAGGTAAAATGAAGGTGCTCCGGAAAGAATATGTCCCGAGAATGGAACCGCTTGCCCCCCCACGAAAACCCGTGTGAAAAAGGATCAATCACCAGATTGGGATCGTGCTGTGCCTTCAGGGAGTTCCGCCCGCGTTCCATGTATTCCGGTTTCCGTCGTATGACTTGCAGCTACAGGTGCGGCATGGTACACTATACATACCTTTTCGTCGCTGAAATTCTATGTGAGAACCAGGTTTGATGTGCCTGGCGGTGTCTGGGCACACCGCACTTCCGTAGCTCGAAGCATCATGACTGGTGCGATAATACTGCGTGCAAGCTTCCGTCCCGGTTGCATCCGGCACGGCCTTGAGTGTTTGATCGAAGGAAGGAGAAACCGGGATGTCTCAATTGCGTGGTGTTACAAAGAAAAACGGCTGCCTTATCATTGGGCTCCCGGATACGATTTCCATGGATAATTGCTATGTGATCGAAAAGGAAGTCGACAGGTTACTCGATGATGATGTTAAAAAAATCGCCTTCGATGTCGGTGGGGTGGAGAATCTTTACAGCTGTGCCATGGGAATGATGATCCGTTTCCATCGGAAAACCGCCGAGCGCGGAGGGGCGGTCTGTCTTGTGAACGTTTCTTCGAAAGTGAGAAAGGTGCTCGAAACGGTGAACCTCGACCGTGTCTTTGCGTTGTACGCAACCGATGTCGAGTTCGAGCTGTTTGAAGATGGTTTTAGTCTCGGGAGCGAGTCGGATTCAGCGGGGCGATTCATGTGTTTTTCCCAGCTCGAAAACGGAGTCGTTCACATTTCTCTCTCCGGACCCATGAACGAGACACAAGACCTCTCGGACTGCAACACGGGTATGTACGAACCTGGAGTAGGGAAGTACGTGATTGATATGAGCGGTCTGGAGATGATCGATTCTTCCGGCGCGCAATCCCTGACTGCGATAATCGAGGAACTCCAGAAGAATAGCGGCACCTGTGTCGGATTCGGCGCGTCCTCCGAAATCCAGGATTTCCTGACCATGCTCGCGGTGGATTTACCGATGTACCCCTCCGAAACCGAAGCAATTAAGGCACTTACAAAGTAACAACCTTGTTATCTCGAGCTGCATCGTAACATGCCTCCACCAGGGCAAGTGTTTTGAGGTAATCCGGCCCATTCGGTTCGAATTCGGTACCGTCGAGCATGCAATCGGTGAAATGGCGTTGAAGCGCATATACGCAGTCTCCTGCGAAATTCAGCCGATGGTGTTCATATTCATGAGGATACGAGGGCTGGCCGAGGGGTTTGATCGTAATTGAGCCATCAAGCCCCAGTTCCAAATGCCCTTTGCTGCCGTCGACCCGGACCGTCCCAAACGTGTAACGAGCATCATCGGTTTCGGCCTCGTTGTACCGGTTTCCATCGAGAACCGCTGTCCCCCCGTTTTTGAATTTCGTTACCACTATCGCTGTGTCTTCACCTTTAATCACTGGATTGCACCGCATCATGGTGCAGTACACGGACTCAATTTCTCCACCGAGGAAGCGGAATGTGTCCAGAAAGTGAACCCCGGTTTCGAAAATCAGCAGCCGGGGGTAGTCTCTGAAGAATGGTTGCCGGGACAGGTACGCATCCTCCCCCCATCCATCGCCCATTCGCATTCGGGCGGCAATTGAGTGTATGCTTCCCAGAAGACCGTCTTGGAGGAGTCGCTTGATTTCCCGATACCAGGGCTGCCATCGCCAGTTTTCGTGTACCATGAACCGGCCCTTGCTGGTTTCCATCTTCCTGACGATAGCGGCGCTTTCATTGTAGGTGGGAGCCAATGGTTTCTGGCAA
>JBEPYC010000193.1:0-2670 GCA_041641555.1 Chitinivibrionales bacterium
TTCTCCGTGCGCTTCGGACAATCTGGCACGCAGCCGCCCTCACGCCATCGATTGACCTCCACACCAGTTTCCGATCGCTGCTGATCGGGGCCCTGGGAACGGTACTTATCGCGGGCATAACGATGTGGTTTTCAGTGCGCTCGCATACAAAGGCATTCTTCCACAGGACACACAGGGTTTCCAAACCCCGAAAAGAGTTGCTTTCAAAAGCCCTGCTGATCACGGGTGCAGCAGGAGCGGGCATACTCATGGTGACAGGCAGGAGGGCCACGGGGCAGGAAGCTGCCGGGATATTTTTCGGGGCCGGCTCACTGTTGCTTGTTGCACTTCTGTCCCTGTGGGACCTGCTTCTCACCACAACGCTCAGGCATCAACCCCAGAATACACTCAGTTTTTTCGGACTTGCATTCAGCAACGTGGCCCGCTGCAAAACCAGGTCTGTTGCCACTGCCGCGCTGTTTGCATCGGCATTGTTTGTGCTCGGCGGCATTTCAGCATTTCGGCAGGGAACCATAGCCGACCCGGATCGTCGATCATCCGGAACCGGTGGTTTTTCCTGGTACGGCGAGACGATGACCGGCATAGCCCCGCAGGAACTCACGAACATATCCTCGGGAGCTGCCTCCGGGATTCACTTTGCCCCGGTACGACTCCGGCCGGGTGACGACGCGAGCTGTTTCAACCTGAATCGCTCGCAAATACCGCCTCTTGCGGGTATCGATGCAGCCAGGATGGACAGTCTGGGTGCGTTCTCATTCGCATCGGTACACAACGAGGCTTTCCGGGAGCACCCGTGGAGAGCACTTCTTGGCCGGGAGAACGCATATGTCATTCCCGGCATTGCCGACCTGAGCGTGATTCAATGGGGACTTGGCCGAAAACCGGGCGACACCCTGACATTTACAAATGAATTCGGAGAACCACTCCACGTAGTACTGGTCGGCGGACTGGAGAACTCGGTTTTTCAGGGAAAGGTTCTGATCGATGAGCGGGCATTTGTCGAACATTTTCCTTCGGTCGATGGTTACCGGGTGTTTCTGGCGGAATCGCCCTCCGGTCCGCACCAGAAAACACCCCGGATTCTCAGGACGGCATTTCTCGATCATGGCCTGGATCTCGAACCGGCGGTCCAGCGCCTGGCATCGTTTAATCAGGTCCAGAACACCTATCTTTCGATCTTCTCGGTCCTGGGCGCCCTTGGGCTGCTTCTTGGTAGTGCGGGAATGGGAGTAGTGGTAATGCGCAATGTATTGGAGCGCCGTGAGGAGCTTTGCCTTCTGAGAGCACAGGGCTACCCGGAAGTAACCATTCATCGCCTGCTGCACCTGGAGCACATTCTGATTTTTGCTGCCGGAGTTTTCGCGGGCACACTCTCCTCAGTAATCGCCATTTCCCCGGCCCTGCTGTCATCGCGCCCGGGCATTCCCGTCGCCGGCCTGAGCATGACCGCCCTGGCAGTATGCCTCGCAGGATACATCTCGATATGGATAGCGACTTCGGCAGCAGTGCGGGCATCTTCAAGACGCATTGGTAAAAATGCGTAGATTTCCCGGACTCAACCTTACCCATCAAGCCCTGGATCATGATCCGGGCAAAGACAGGTCACCTCTTTGACTGGTCGCCAGCCGCAAGCCTGGCCTGGTTTTCCCCACGCTGAAATCTTCACCCCGCTCGTGCGCACAAAAGAAGCCGTGGTTAATTATGTTAATGTAACTACTGGTTAATGCCCCATTAACCAAAAAGGACTGCGAACCTTAGGTATGCATACCTTATTATCCTCCATCGGATTGCATCCAGAAGTTTCTCCCGGTACCCGAGTGACCTCCCGATTAGCCGAAAACAGTTGAAAAATGCCCTGAGGAGAGCACTTGGGGCACTTATGGTCGCGCAAACTTATGTCCCGATAATTCATACCCACGGCAAACAGCAAAGTCTGTGTGACCTGGGGACACACGTCGGCATGCTCATTGCTTGGTATCAGGCAGACATTAACTCAAACCACAAATCCGGAGCTGGGAGTAAGAGGCTTAGAGCGCCTGACTCATGAATCATGTAAAGAAAAGGAGATGTCACGGTTGGGGCAGCGGGCAAAGGGCAGCTGATACGTATTATCCGATGAGATGAACAGAATGGGATGAAAGCACAAATGATGAATACAAAAAACTATGGACACAAAATACTCGGGCCGGCAATTCTGCTTCTGGCCTTTATCGCACCGATTTCTGCGAGTCAGAAGAACGTCAATGTTACCCGCGGTCACCTCTGGGGGCGGGTCCGATTGAAGCTGAAGCTTTCGGATAATTACGGGATTATGGGGATGGGCGGAAGTCGGTTCAATTATCTTGCCGACAAGTCGGTCAACGGTACGGGTGTGGATATGGATAAAGGGGAAGCATGGTTGCAGGAGCTGTGGCTGGGCCCGTTTGCGAGCTGGAAACTCGGTCCGAAAACCCGCCTGTCGACCAATATAGTGTATCGACCCAGGTTCTGGTACGCCGATGGTGTTGGCGGAGCCCCGTACGTTCGCCATACAGTTGCCGCCCAGTATCAGTTGAGTACACAAGTACATTCGTTTTTCATCAGGCATCGGCTGATGGCCTGGCAGCTATTTGCCACAAGTCCCGACTCGGGCCCCAGACTCGACAATGAATTCATACTCCGGGGACTTGT
>JBEPYC010000193.1:2680-4439 GCA_041641555.1 Chitinivibrionales bacterium
TTCGAGGGGATAGTTTCGCGGTCCAACGAGCTCGTCCAGAGCCTGCTGGAAGCCATCCAGCTCTTTGTCACAACTCTTGGTCATTTTGGGGCGCCCAACCACCATCGCTCCAGCTGTTCCTCAAGCCGACGGCAAGCGAAACCGACCTTGATGGCACCGAACTGATCAAAGCCAATGCGCTTTGGCTGGGCGTCGATATCATCCCCGCAAAAGGCACAACAATCGGGCTGCGGTATGTCCCGATGTTCGTCAATAAGTCCCGCTCCGAGGCCCTATCGATCGGAGTATGGGATCATTACCTGCTGCTGGAAGTAGAGAAAGTGTTGAAGCTATAGGTGGTTGCGGGTAGACGTGCATGAGCTTGTCTTGTACACCCGAACGGATCAGCGGTATACTCCAGTAAAGCTCAGAGGCTCTTTTTCTCACACGATACTACAATGCAACAAAAAGCAGAAGCAGTCTGATTACAATTTACCTGACCAGATTTACCAGTACCATCCAGTACCGAAAGGAGATCAGGCAAGCGGAAAAGTAATGAAATCTCGATGGTTTAAATGTTCAACTCAAAATACCAAGGAAGCTGATTGTGAAAAACTCGATAATGAAAAACGGCATCTCAATCTTTACTGCAGTAGCGTTTTTTCTCCCCGCATTCGCCATGGCGGCGAAACAACAGGCAATGCCGGACCCCGTAATCGTTGTGGAGAGTGCCAATGACTTTGCCAGAACGGTGAAGATTTTCAAGGAAGAGATCAAGAATGCAGGCTGGAGTGTACTGAACGCGAATAACATGTCTGGCGTGCTTTCCTCGAAGGGCCATACACTCCACCCGGTAATGATAATCGATGTCTGCAGTGGTAAGTACAGTGCGAAGATTCTTGCTAAAGACGAGTACCGTCCGGTGTCCGCCTTTATGCCTTGCCGCGTAAGCATTTACCAGACAAGCGACGGGAACGTTTTCCTCTCACGCATGAATACCGGAGCATTTGGTTCAATGATGCCTGAAGAAGTTGCAGAGATAATGAGCAAGTCAGACTCGGAAATCTCAAAAATTATCACCAAAGCATCTGGCAAATAATCAGAAACGAGCCGGTTGACCACCGCGACCGGCTCCTCTCCCGGACCTCGCACCGTTCATACCTGCTTGCCCGTCACACGGAAAAAGAGCAGACCTGTCGACCATAGCCCATTCAGTTCAGGCGGGGAACACACTTTGGACCTGACCAGCATGTTTCCTGCTGAGCAGGCCAGAACAGCGACCGTTGGCGACAAGCGGGGCCTTACATTATAGTTCCCGGATTCAACGATTTGCTGCAATGGCCTGATCGAAAAGCTCAACGGCATGTTCTATTACATCAGCGGTGTGTGCCGATGACAAAAATGCCGCTTCAAACTGTGAGGGAGCGAGGTAAATTCCCCGCTCAAAGGCGGCCCGGAAAAACTCCTGAAAAGCGTCGTGATCACAATTCTTTGCATCGTTAAAGCTTCGGACCTGTTCACGATCGGTAAAAAACAACGTCATCATCGATCCAACCCGGTTCACCGTGACAGCTACCCTGTTTTTCTCGAAACATTGAGACACGCGCGACGAAAAGAGCGCGCCCGCCTTCTCCAGATCGGCATGGAAAGAGGGGGTTTGACGAATCAGCTCCAATGTTGCCAACCCGGCGGCAGTTGCCAGAGGATTTCCCGACAGGGTTCCTGCCTGATATACCGGCCCCGAAGGTGCCAGCATGTCCATCAGTTCGGCTTTTCCTCC
>JBEPYC010000193.1:4449-7725 GCA_041641555.1 Chitinivibrionales bacterium
CGATAATCTTTCCGAGTGTCGTAAGATCGGGTTTGATCCCGTAAAGCTCCTGCGCTCCTCCCGGGGCGACTCTGAATCCCGTAATGACTTCATCGAATATAAGCAGCGCCCCGTGAGCACGCGTGATCTCTCTGAGAAATTCAAGAAACCCCTCCACTGGCGGGATCACCCCCATATTGCCCGCAATGGGTTCGACAATCACCGCGGCAATCGAATCTCCAAACGATTCGAAATGCTTCTGTACCGAATCAGGATCGTTGTAGGATGCAACCAGTGTATCCGATGCCGTCCCACTGGTAACACCCGGGCTGTTGGGTACCCCCAGGGTCGTAGCGCCCGAGCCGGCAGCAATGAGAAAACTGTCTCCATGACCGTGGTAACATCCTTGGAACTTCACAACGCGATCTCGTCCGGTATACCCTCTTGCCAAACGAATCGCCGACATGGTCGCTTCGGTACCACTGTTGACAAGACGTACTTTCTCGATCGAGGGTACCATTTCGGTTATGGTTTCGGCCAGCCGGGTCTCCAGTTCAGTGGGAGCACCGAAACTCATGCCCTTGCGAGCCGCCGTTTCGACTGCAGCGATTACCCGTGGATGAGCATGACCGTGAATGAGCGGTCCCCATGAGCACACGAAATCGATATACCGGTTACCGTCGATATCTTCGATATACGCCCCATCTCCCGATGCGATAAATGGCGGTTGTTTCCCTACGCTGGAGAATGCCCGGACCGGAGAGTTAACTCCACCGGGAATAGTTTTCTGTGCACGAGCAAATGCGGCCATGCTTTTGGTGGACGTGCGCGTTGATTCGAGCCGTTTCAATCCAGACATATTCCTCCTGCGATTTGTCGTTTGCAGAGTGTCGCAACACTGCCGGATTCAGCCATCGGTTCATAGCGACCGAGGCGGTCCCATTTTCACGATAGTTTTCTGCCTCGGCATGGTTTCGACATCACGTTTTTCAATATTCGAGCCACCGGGCTGCATCGAGCGCATGATAGGTCACGATTATATCGGCCCCTGCGCGTCGCATGGCAAGAAGGGATTCAAGGACCACTTTGCGCTCGTCGATCCACCCCTTTTCAGCCGCTGCCTTAACCATTGCATATTCTCCGCTTACATTGTAAGCCGCAACAGGAATCCCGAAACGCTCCTTTACTCGAGATACTATATCCAGGTATGCCAACGCCGGTTTTACCATCACGATATCGGCACCCTCCTTGATATCGAGCTGCACTTCGCGCAATGCTTCCGTGCCGTTGGCCGGGTCCATCTGGTAGCTTCGCCGGTCCCCGAAACTCGGTGCCGAACCCGCTGCATCACGAAAAGGGCCATAAAACGACGAGGCGAATTTGGCCGCGTACGATAAGAGGGGAAGCATCTGATATCCGGCATTATCGAGCCCTTTTCGAATCGCCTGCACTCTGCCATCCATCATGTCGCTGGGAGCAACCATATCGACTCCAGCCTCGGCATGCGATACGGCCTGGCGTGAAAGGATCTCCAGGGTTCGATCGTTGTCTACATCGCCCGTGTCAATGGGTCCACAATGCCCATGTGTCGTATACTCGCAATTGCAGACATCGGTAATCACGCACAGTTCCGTAAAGTGTTTCTTTATCACCCGTACCGCACGCTGTACGATCCCTTCAGGATCACATCCAACCTGACCGTCTTCATCTTTGTGCTCGGGAATCCCGAAAAGAAGAACCGCGGGAATTCCGGCGGCAACGGTCTTTTCACACTCGACAAGCAGCTCATCGATACTCAACTGAAACACACCGGGCATCGAAGCTACCGGATTGCGGACCTTTTCTCCCGGGCAGACAAAGAGCGGGTAAACCAGGTCGTGGGTATGAAGAGAGGTCTCCTGAACCAATGACCGTAGTACGGGCGTCCTGCGCAAGCGACGCATGCGGGTCGATGGAAACGACATCAGCGGTTCTCCTTGTTATACATTGAAGAAATGCCGGCCCCGGATGCCGCATCAAGTGTGGCATGACAAACCCTCAGCCATATATTGAATCGGTACGAACGACTCAGGATCACCCACTCGTTTTGCTGAAGAGCCATTATTTCAAATACTCCTGTATCGCATCGACCAGTCCATCGATAGTATGTACAACGGCTTCGGAGACGGGTTCGATGCCGTGCCTGCGAAGGGTTGCGGAGGTTTGCGGCCCGATACTGGCAGCACGGATCGTTTCGGGTTTGACCTCGAACCGTCCGTTTCGCATCATGTCGACAAAGTGATCTACTGTTGATGAACTGGTGAAGCTGATAAGATCATACTCCGATGCCACAATACGGTTTACGATTGCTTTGTCGAGATGTTTCGGCGCAACGGTATCATAGACGGGAACCACGGTGCAGTCTGCTCCCCTTTTCTGAAAAAAACCGGGCAGGACGTCACGAGCCTGGGCGGAAATCGGCACCAGCACGCGCTTGCCACGCCAGTCTCCGGCCTTGCGCAGCTCTTCGATCAGGCCATCCGCCCCTCCCGACCGGGCGCTGAGCGAGACTTTGAGAAAATACCGTTCTATGACCCGCGATGTTGCAGGGCCGACCGCTGCAATGCGGGCATTGCCCAGGGCTCGTATATCTCCGCTGACAGAGAGAATGCTCTGGAAAAAAAGTTCAGCGGCATTTGCACTCGTGAACATCACCCAGTCAAATTCCGACAGGGTGTCCAAAGCACGTTGTATCTCGGGGATGGTTCGGGGAACGATCCGGATAGCGGGTAACTCCAGGACCTGGGCTCCCCGTTCGGAAAGGGAAGCAGACAAAGCGGATGCCTGTTCCGAGGACCGCGTATTGATCACACATCTGCCAAACAGCGGGCGGTTTTCGAACCAGTTTATCTCGGAGCGCATCGCTACGACATCTCCAACAACGATAACAGCCGGCGGGCGAAGGTCGGCATCTCGTGCCAGATCGGCGATATTTTCCAGAGTACCGGTAATTGTCTTCTGCGATGGCCTGGCTCCCCATCGGACCAAAGCTGCGGGTGTCGACGGAGCGCGGCCATGGTTCAGAAGGTTATGTACAATCAGGGGAAGATTTTTCACCCCCATGTAAAAAACCAGCGTATCCACTCCCCTGCCCAGGTGCTCCCATTGAATGGCCGAGTGGTCTTTGGATGGATTCTCATGACCCGTGACCAGCGCAACCGATGAAGCTCGTCCTCGATGGGTAACCGGGATTCCGGCGAACAGGGGGGCGGCGATCCCGGATGTAATACCGGGGATCACCTCGAAACGCACTCCTGC
>JBEPYC010000194.1:0-7690 GCA_041641555.1 Chitinivibrionales bacterium
CCTCCCGCTTCCCGGGCTGAGTCGAAGCGAGATTGTTCATCTCGTATGGATCTTCTGCGGTGTTGAACAGCATTTCGCTTCCGTCTTCGTAAAACGCATATTTCCACGAATCCGTGATAATGCCACGCCAGTCTTTTGATTCCATAGACCAGTGCGGATTGCCCACGATTTCCGTCAGTACACTGTCGGGGCCTTTGAATTCATTGCCACGAAGTAAGGGTGAAAAATCGGTTCCCTGAATCCAGTCCGGCACCGGAGCGCCTATGAGACCCAGAGTCGTGGGGAGCATATCAATTATGGAAAAAAAGCCGTCGGAAAGTCCCTTCTCCTTAATCTTACCCGGCCAATGGAAAATGGACGGAATCCGCACAGCTTCTTCATACGGCTGAGCCTTTCCGGTCACATACCCATGACTCCCTATAAACTCACCGTGATCAGAGAAATACACCGTAAGGGTGTCCTCGAAACCCGGTATATTCTGCACCGCATCCATGAGTCTCCCGATATTCCAGTCGAGGTTTTCTACCATGCCATACCAGATTGCCATTTTCTCTCGTAGTTCGGGCTTCTCGGAGAAATTCGGTGGCACAGACAACCCTTCGGGATCATGTCGCCTGAACTCTTCGGGAACCAGAAAGGGAAAGTGAGGCGGGTTCACACTCAGGACTAAAAACAGGGGTTCCTCTTTATCGTAGGATTGGATATAATCGATTGCCAAATCCGTCATCCCGTCGGTCTCATACTTCTCCAGAAACGTCGCCTGAGTATCGTCATTATGGTAGTAAAAACTCCCATTGTGACGGTTGATACATTCGTACCCAAACCAGTCCTGAAAACCAGCACGATGACGCTCGGGGGTTCTTGCCCAGCCACTTTTGTCACTCCCGCCGATTTCCTTTATGTTATCGGGTATCTGGTTGCGTATAATCCCACAATGCCACTTTCCGAAATAAGCGGTATGATATCCCTGGTCGCGAAGAAGAGTTGCTGTGCTCGGCGCGGCAATTTTGTAGTTGTCGAAGAATGCTCCAACCGGTCCGGAATGGGCATGACGTCCAGAAAAGATACTCCCTCGGGAGGGTGTGCAAATAGGGCAATTCGAATATGCTCTGCTGAAGCTGACGCCTTCGCTTGCAAGACGGTCCATCTGGGGTGTGAGAACATTGGGATCGCCCATGTGTCCCATCGCCTGACCACGATGCTGATCACTGAGAATGTAGACAATGTGAGGCCGTTTCATAGGTATATCTCCCGATCAAGATGTCATTGTGTAATGTTTCTTGGAGCAAAATAAGAAATGTTATTGACTTACTCTGGAACTGATTGGGTTCCACGGTTCTCAACCTATGCACCTCACAAGCACCCAGGCGGCATCGTCTCTGGTGGTGAAGTTCCCCTGGTTGGGCCATGGGTTACGATCCGGTCACTACCCGGTTGCGCGCCAGACGTGCTCGCTCCAGCCGCCGTGTTGCTTCATCATTGAGCCGATCGCGACGTTTTCGGCGAATGCACAATCGCACCATTGCCGGGTCAAGGTGAAAAAGCTCCTGAACAAGTGAGAGATACAGATCGGCGGCTTTGGATGCCAGGCGATGAAGAAACAGGACTTTCCGTTGCTCCGTGAGGCCGTCGAATACACTGTCGTAAGGAATCTGTGTACGGGTGAGCTTGCCGGGGAAAAGCTGTTCCAGTGCTCGAAGGTAAGCAGCTTGCTGCTTTGTCCCCCGGCATAGGGCAGGAATGATGCCCGTGATCGGGGGATCATCGGGGAACCGGGTTGCCATCACTCGATGCATCTCGTATAACCCGCTGATAGCAAAATGAGACAGTTCTGTTGGTACGAAAACCAGGTCCGATGCGTGGAGTGCAGCCTGTTGTACCCGATCGAGTCCGGGTCCATTGTCGATGAGAACAAAATCGAATCGCGCGCCTAACTTGGCAAACCTGATGCATTTCTGGAGGAGGAAAGGATCCCTCAGGTCATCATTGGTCAGATCTCCCGATGATGTTATCAGGCTCAGGTTTTCGATTTCGGTGGTCAGGATCGACTCAGTGAGGATCGCGGCTCCCGTGCCGACCGACCCATGGTAGATGTCTCGAATGCCCGGTTTGGATGAACGACGCCCGAGCATTATCGTAAGGTTATGCTGGTAATCGTTATCGATGGCCAGAACCCTGTACCCAACCAGAGCAAGAGCCTGAGCAAGGCAGGCAGTGGAAGTCGTCTTGCCGACCCCACCTTTGTAGTTGAGTATTGCAACAGTTTTCATGGGCGGTTCTGGAGAGAATTGCGTTTCTCGGATGTGTCTCAGACCTCAGACTTCCTGCTGAGCTGATGCCTGGGTGACTCAATGAACAGTATACCACTATGCCCTCCTGGTGTGTATCGAGATTTCGGTTTGTTCAAACTACGGCGTTTTTTTCAAACTCAAGGTAGTTGATTCTATCTGCCTAATGTTATTATTTAATGGGTGGGGCTGACCAGAGTATGCGCTGGCCCACGTCTCGTCTCATCACAATTGCCCAGGTCCTACGGCTGGGTATTCGTTGCAGTATACCAGATGCCCCAAGGGGGAAGGAGGAAATTCGTGGCCCCGCTTACACGGTTCATGTCGTTTTCATCTCGCACCAATCCTGTGGTTGTGCTTGTCTTCACACTGAGCATGGCCTTCTCCGCTCAATCGAATAAGCCACCTCAGGAGATAGAAGCACACTTTGACAGCTTGGAAAGCGTTGTTGCGGAAGTAGCCGCTGACGCCAAAACCCGATCTTCGAACCTCAAAACAACTGGTGCGTATTTCAATGAGGTTATGGGCGAGTATCCTGAGTTCCATGATCTTCTGCGCATCAATTCAAAGGGCATCGTGACCAACGAAGTGGCACGTGACGGCAAGGTCGGTGCAAAGTACCGCAGCGTGGCGCGCCAGAACTGGTTCACCGAAGTAGTCCGAAAGAACGCACCATACTACGGACGAGTCCGCACAAGACAAGGTGCCTACCTGCTGTTCTGGGCCGTGCCAATGACGGTGAAAACCAGGTCAGGAAGAGAGCGGTCGGTCGGGGCTCTTCTTGCGAAAATAGATTTGGTGGCGGCTTTGAACGGCGCTGCGCAAAGAGCCGGAGCCCCTTTGGAAATTCAATACGACGGAACGAATCTTCTCAGCCATAAGTGGAAAAGCAACATCGAGGCATCGAATTCCAGAATCGACGTACAGGGAATGGAAGGGCTTTCGGTAGCCTATGCCTCGTCGCCGAAACCGGCTTCAGAAACTATCACAAACCAACGACCCGAACAGGATGCCTCGCCAGCCAAGGCTCCCTCAAAGACCGCAAATGCGGTGAAAGAAGTAACCGAAACCAAGGAACCCAGTAGATCACGGTTGATAACCACACTCGTCGTGGCCGGATCCATTCTTCTTCTACTTTCGATTCTTTGGGCCGTTTTTACGAGAGTCGCCCATACCAGACGCATGAAGAAGATTGAACGAGAATTGGAAGCCGAAAGTTCAACAGAATCCAAGACTGCCCCCCCGCCGCCTCCGCCACCAAGTGGCTCTCTGACTAATGCAGGCAATGAAGGTTTACTGTCCGACGCTGCTACCGTCGTGATGAAACGTTCCGATCTTCCCATGGATAAACCGACCGAACAATTCATCCCGCCCGCTCAACAACAGTACGCGAATCCATCATTTGCACCTCCGGCATCGACGCCTCCCCTCGGCGCTTCGGGCTCCCTACAGTCCCCGACGGCTGTTCCGCAGACTCACCCCTCCACAGGGATTTCCCAGCGAGAGTTATTTGCATTGAAAGACGAGATCCGCAAAGAAGTGGTCGAAGAAGTGAGGGCACAAATGGCGGCTCAGTTTCAGCTTTTTCGTCGTGAAGTAAAAGATGAAGCGGAAGCATTCACGAGCCAGGCCATGGTTACCCTCCAGGATCTCATAGGCAGGCTCTCCCAAAGCGATGGTGACCCGGTGAATGTGATAACCACGGTGTCGAATACAATGAAAGAACTCAGTTCGACGATAGAACGGTACCGGGAGAAATAGTACGCCTCACGATTTGCGACAAGAAAAAAGGCCCGCCGGAAAACGGAGGGCCTTTTTTTTCTTGTACAGAGGTGTGCCCCAATCGACATCCCCTCACTTGTCAGCAAACTCCCATGGATGACGCTTCTTTAGCTCAGGAATCGCATACTCTCGACCAGTCTCTTTGAGCCGTTCACAATACTTCTTGAGCATGCCCTTTGCGTGAAAAGGCCCGTGCTCTTTCATTACAGTCCACAAGGGATCCGTTTCGTAATTATCAGGCATGCTCATCATCATGTCATCCTGCCACTCCAGTAGAAAACGCGCCCCCTGAGCACAAAGGTCTGGGCGTTTCCCAGCCAGGTCGTTCTGTTCGTACGGATCTTCATCCAGATTAAAAAGCATTTCCCTGGGGAACAGATGGAAACCATCGTGGTATGTTCTCATATACAACCAGGAATCCCACCTTACGCCCCTCTGGCACACATGAGCGCATTGACTAATTACAAGATACTCTCTTCCATTCTCCTCTCCTTTTAGAATGGAAGGCGCATAGCTTTTACCATCCCACCCAGATTGGCGTTCTTTTCCGAAAAGCTCTGCGAAAGTCGGAATCAGGTCGAGATTATAATGAAGTCCCTTATCTACCGTTCCTTTCTTCCCCCCCGGCCACTTGATAACCATAGGGAGACGACAGGTTATGGCATCGGCAGTAGCATGCTCCGCATAGAGTCCAAGTTCTCCATGGTTTTCTCCATGGTCCGCAGTGATAATTATCGCAGTTTCTTCCAAAACTCCCTTTTGCTCCAGCGTGTCGAGAAGCTGTCCGATATGCTGGTCCATATAGGCTATCCCACAATCGTAGCCATCGTAATGCCTCTTCAAATCCTCCATTGTCCGGATGGCCGAAACATGACGAGGATACTTCGTGTTCGGACTGTCGTCCCACATGTTTACTTCCAAAGCAGAATGAGGACCGACCATCTTTTTGTGTTTTTCAAGAACCTCTTCTGTAATCCAATCGGCAACGGGTTCGTTCTCAAAAGGATTCCCGAATTCCTCGGGAGCCCTGAAGTTGGTATGCGGATCCCAATAATTCACGTGTAAATACCAATTGTCATCTTCCGCATTTTCTTCGAGCCATTTCTTCACCGTTGGCGTAATTTCTTCGGCTGACTCGGCTCCGCCTCGACCGGTATTGAACATTTCGTTGAATCCAGCGTAAAACCACCATGCAGCATGGCGCTCAGCAAACGGACTTACCAGCGCCGTTTTCATGCCAGATTGACGCATAACATACGGCAGATTCTCGAACCCGCACTGATCTCTCCAGATGCGTTCTGGTCCAACGGGTCGGAGATCAGCGCACTGCCCTCCATGATTCACCACACCCGTGTGGATTCCGAATCGACCCGTCATCAGGGCAGCACGGCTCGGTAAACACGGTGCATCGGAACAATAGTAGTTCTCGAAACGAACGCCCTCCGAAGCAACACGATCGATATTCGGCGAAGTATTACGATGGTAGCCATAACACCCGAGATGATCGGGACGAAGAGTGTCCAGGTCAAGCAGTAAAACTCTCATAAAGCATCTCGCTCCTCACAAAAGGTTAATGTTAACAATGGTTAGCAACTAAGAATTCGCGTTTTCTCTTCCTCGAGAGATTTCATCATCCTGTCCTCGGAAGATGAGAGACGAGGGCTGTAGCTCATTGCCAGTGCGATCACCCCCAGCAGCTCGCCTTCGTGCACAACCGCACTGGCAATGCGACGAACTCCATTTGGATTATAATGAACATCGGCCGCCCAGCCCTGGCGTTGTACCTTCTCGACTTTCTCAAGACACTCCCGCTGATTCAGCGCTCTCTGTTGCCCTCCTTCAGCGTGCTCCCAATTCCCCGACAATTTCACCCCATCAGGCTTAATGTGCCCCCTGGCAAGAAGGGCTATCGCATCCAGTTCCCCGTTCCAGCCGCGGGTATATCCGATTCTGGCAATTACCCGTACCTCTGTGTTTTCTGGTTCTTTTCGATCCGATATACTCAATCCATCGCCGCCCGGAACCCACCACTCGGCGGTATGCCCCCATAACGATGAGAGGCGAGTCAGTGCATCGGAAACCTGAATGCTTCTTCGATTCTCGGGGCCATGTATCGGCATAAGGGATGCGATTGCCACATAGTCTTTGGTTATTGGGTCTCTGCGGACGACAAAACTCTGTTCGAGTGTCGTAAGAAGGCGGAGAAGAGAAGACTTGGGTAATGCGCACTCTCTGGCAAGTGCTTCGAGTGTACGGGGATTCCCGTCTTGAAGCCTTCGAATCAGTTCAATTCCGCGCTGTAAGGCAGGAGCATGCATGCAGTATTCCATATTTGGCACATGTTCAACATGTGGAATATACTGGATTTTAGAACCGATGGCAATTTTTCGTGACCTCCCAAGCATTGCTCCGTACCAAATCGTCACTTAAACGGAGCTGTGCACTCATACCCAGAGACTGGTGGATCGCTGCAAGACGTCTTTTGACATAAACAAATTGTCTTTGTGGGGCGAATATTCTATGTTTCATAGACGCACAAAGGAAATCAATCGCCCGATTTCCTGAACAAAAGGGATATCGTTGGCACAGATTCATGCATTCCAAGCCGATGAGGGGATACAGAAACAATGACGTTCTGGATTGGATTTGATTTAGGCGGCACTAAGATGCAAGCCACACTTTTCGACGAAGACCTCCGACTGTTAGCAACCGAGCGAAAGAAAACCAAGCCACAGGAAGGCACGGATGCGATGCTGGATCGCATCCAGCGAACCGCAAAAGCAGCTATGCAAAAGGCCGATGTTCCACAGAAATCGGTCAGGGGAATGGGAATCGGTGTTCCCGGAAACCTCGATCTGACTACCGGCACGATTCTCCAGGCTCCGAATCTCGGATGGACCAATTTACATCTTTCAAAGATTCTCAAAAAGTCTCTTGGCTATCCCGTGATTGTGTGCAATGATGTCGATGCCGGGATATATGGGGAATATGCCGCAGGAAGCGCACAGGGTGGACGATGTGTTCTGGGGGTATTTCCCGGCACCGGGATTGGTGGTGGCCTGGTCTACCGTGGTGAACTTTTTACCGGTGAGAAGTCATCATGCATGGAAATCGGCCATGTTGTGATTGAACCAGGAGGGGCACTCTGCGGATGCGGTAAGAGAGGCTGCCTGGAAGCGGTTGCAAGCCGGCTGGCCATTGCGGCCGATGCAGCCGTTGCGGCCCGTCGCGGCCAGGCACCGGCGCTTCTTGAGGAAGTAGGGACCGATATTTCCAAGATTCGAAGCAGTGTGCTGTCCCGCTCGATCGAGGCCGGCGACACGGCAGTGGAGGATATTGTCGTGAATGCTGCCTGGCAGGTGGGTAGAACGATTGCATCGGCGGTAAATTTACTGCTTCCCGATATTATCGTGCTTGGCGGGGGCCTCGTCGAAGCTCTTCCTGACTTGTACAAGAAACATGTGCGACGAGGTATCGCAGAGTTTGTCATGCCTTCGTACCGCAAGAGCTATCGCGTGGTGACAGCGAAGCTGGGTGACGACGCGGCAGTCACGGGAGGCGCCGCCTGGGCTCGCCATAAACTGTCTGACACATGATCTACAACCACGGAACAATCATTT
>JBEPYC010000195.1:0-2665 GCA_041641555.1 Chitinivibrionales bacterium
AACTTATAGAGGAGTGGGAATTCTTCGCACTGCAGATCGCCGACGAGTTCTTTTGGGAACTGCGAGAAAACCTCAGGAAGGGAGGAGCCGGCCATTGGCCCGTTTTCTATGACCGAGGCAGCTCCCGGATATCCCGAAATCTCCCAGGATTCCCCGATAGGCACCTCGGGAGGGATAGACTTACCGAGCACCGACTGAAGTCGTCGGCCGCCCCAGACTTTTTCTTTGAAGATCGGACTGAATGCAAGGGGTGTAAGAAGTTTTTTTTCTGTCACGCTTCCTGTCTTTCGAGAACCTGTTCAGAAAAGTTTTCGAACGTATCGTAGAGATAGCCGTCGAAAACAATGTCGAATTTCAGAGTCTCGAAAATATAGTTCACGTACTGGTTGGAGGAAATGATATAAATTGCTCCACCCATTTTTTTAACTTTATTCAGGTTGTAGACCAGTGCCCCAATGCCGCCGCTACAAATAAAGGTCACCTCATCGAGATTGAAAACGATGTGACAAAAACCCTCTTCGACAATCTGATCGATTTCCTTGTCGAGCAGCCGGGCGTTCTCCCAGTCGACTTTTCCGGAAACCTTGATTATCTTGAATTTTCCTTTTTGTGTGACCGACAAATCCATACGACCCCCTTAGCGAACGGATAGGATCTTCTCGTACTCACCGAATTTCCTCAAAGTCGGCATCGGAGACATTCTTTCCGCGTGTGTCGAATCGTGTACTTTTCTTCTCCTGCTTGTCCGACTGGGGGTTTTTCTGTTTCGGCTGGAATGCCGACAGAACCTTCCGAACGAGCCAGAAAACCAGGAGAAGGTTGATGATCTTAGCCAATAATATCATTGTTCATACCGGAATGCAATAGTTCAGTTTGTATACTTTGTGTTTTACGAATCTCCCCACCCGCCTCGGAGAAGAAATTGCCATGGAAGCGGGTGTGGCGTATTTTTAGGGGCTGTTTGCTTACAAACAATAGAATCGAGTCCGAAACTAATATATAACACACCGACAGGTTTTTTTTTCTGGTGCTTTTTCCTTTTTTTCCATATCCACGTGAGCAGCGCAGGGCCCCGCTGGTCGTGCTCTGCAGGACACGCAATGATCTACCGGTTTCCACCGGATAGGGGAGGTTGTTTGTATGGCCAAAGATATCGCCGCGCTCAATGAACGGATAGCCGAGCAGAGCAGCTTTGTCGCACAGCTGAAAAGCGAAATGAGTAAGGTGATTGTAGGGCAGACCAGAATGGTCGACCGTCTTCTCGTGGGAATGCTTACCCGCGGGCATATACTGCTGGAGGGAGTGCCCGGATTGGCCAAAACGCTTGCGGTCTCGACACTTTCCAGGGCCGTTGATACCCAATTCCAGCGTATCCAGTTTACCCCGGATCTTCTTCCAGCAGATCTTATCGGGACCATGATTTACAACCAAAAGTCGGGTGAGTTCGTTCCAAAAAAAGGCCCGATCTTCACGAACATAATCCTTGCCGATGAAATTAACCGTGCTCCCGCTAAAGTACAGAGTGCATTACTCGAAGCGATGCAGGAACGTCAGGTCACTATCGGCGATACCACCTACGGGCTGCCTTCACCATTTCTCGTGCTCGCAACCCAGAATCCGATCGAGCAGGAAGGAACCTATCCGCTTCCGGAGGCGCAGGTTGACCGATTCATGCTCAAGCTCAAAATCGTGTATCCAACCCGGGAAGAAGAACGGGAAATTCTTTCGAGGATGAGCACGGGAGAGGTCCCCGAGATCGCAAAGGTGATCGATGCCGAAAAAATAGTGGAGTCCGAGAAGATCGTCCATGAAGTCTATGTGGATCCTAAAGTCGAAGAATACATCGTTAATCTGGTTTTCGCTTCACGCGAACCGAAGGAAGCGGGTTTGAAGGATTTGGAGGATCTGATCGATTATGGTGCTTCTCCCCGGGCGACACTTTTTCTTACCCGTGCGGCGCGGGCGCATGCGTTCATACGGGGGCGTGGCTATGTGACTCCCGAAGATGTAAAATCTATAGGAATGGACGTCCTTCGTCATCGTGTAATCCTCACCTACGAGGCAGAGGCGGAGAATATCACTCCTGAAGATGTTGTTCAGAAAATTTTCGAGGGAGTCGAGGTTCCGTAGCCGCAGTTCTGCTCAAGAAAAGCCGGAGTATTCGGGTAGTGACACACCTTGGGATATCATTTCTGTTCGCTCTGTTTATAAGCTCATCCGTATGGGGAGCGCAAAAGCTTTTGTACGACGAAGAAAAAGGTATAGTCTTTGTCGATTCAGAAACCGGAGCGGTTTCCAGGGAGGAAGACAGGTCGGTCGTAGAGGCCAAGCGCGCCCTTGCGCCTCCTCAGATACGGGCCACACCGAATTCAAAACGTTCTCCGAGGAAGCGAGCAAAAGAGGATATTCATGTCGGGCGCAAAAAGGATCCTCCCGAAGTCTACTTTTCTTCGGGGCTTGAGTACTTCAAGAATCGGGATTTTGAGAATGCTCTGAGAAATTTTAGCTACGCCGATTCTGTTCAGCCGAGTGCTCACTATGCGCTGTGGGCAGGGAAGTGTTATCGGAAGTTGAAAAAGAGCGGGAAGATGCTTATCAGGATGGAGAAAATTCTCAAAGCGTACCCGGAGTCGGATGTTGCAGATGATGCACTGTTTGAGATTGC
>JBEPYC010000196.1:0-1238 GCA_041641555.1 Chitinivibrionales bacterium
GGCTCTGCGAAAAGCAGAGGTTTGCTCCTGCGGAAAGTCTTCTTGCTGTTGCAGTCGAACACCTCGAGTCGGTCCAGGATACCTCACCGAGTATTACCGACACTCTGGACAGTCTCTACTCACGAATCTCCGGTATCTACTCCGATGTCCTGCCCCCGGAGTTTCTGGATCAGCTCCCCGAACAGATATCGGTCATGGTGATGGAGCGAGTGCTGGCCCGCTCTCTGGATTCCCTTGAGGTCTCCACCGAAGACAGCAGTGCCCTTTCAACGCTTTTTTGCCAGAAGGGAGTCGACTACGACTTTCCGATGGTGTGGAACGACCGTGTCTACACGGCACTCACTTTCTTTGCTCACAGCAAGCGAAGTCCCATCAAACGCTGGCTGGAACGGTCGGTATACTACCTGCCCATGATGAAAGAAATCGTCACCGCCAACGGCCTCCCATCGGAGATAGCATACCTTCCCTTGATTGAGAGTGGGTTTTCTCCCCATGCCTATTCTCATGCCCACGCCTGCGGGCTCTGGCAGTTCATTTCCGCCACGGGACGTCGTTACGGACTTCGACAGAGCTACTGGCTCGATGAACGAAGGGACCCGATTAAATCCACTCAGAGTGCCGTTGCTTACCTCAAGGATTTGTATGATGAATTTCAGGATTGGCATCTGGCCCTGGCAGCATACAACTGCGGGGAGGGCCGTGTTCGAAGAGCTATTCGGCGAGCGGGTACCGATGATTACTGGTCCCTCAAACTTCCGCGCGAAACGATGTACTACGTCCCAAAGTTCATCGCCTCCCTGATCGTCGCCAAAAACCCCTCATGCTTTGGCATTGAGATACCCGAAGCGCCGGCGCTTGAAGCGGACACAGTCTTTTTCAGCGATTGCATCGACCTTTCAAAGATTGCCGAGGGAACACAAAGCAGTGCAGAAAAACTGAGAAAAGACAACCCCCACATCCTTCACTGGTGCACTCCCCCCGACCATGACAGCGTTCTGCTCTATCTTCCCAAAGGCAGCCGCCAGAAGTTCGATCAGTTCTACGCATCGATCCCCGAAGATGAAAAAGTACGGTGGTATCGGTACAAAATCCGGCGCGGAGACAACCTGATTTCTATAGCTGGACGGTTTAAGACATCGGTTCGAGCGATTCGCTCGGTCAACAGGTTACGGGGAAGTCGCATCGTAGCTGGAAAACACCTGTTTATACCGATTCCGGTCACAGCTCGCGTAGCAACA
>JBEPYC010000196.1:1248-7624 GCA_041641555.1 Chitinivibrionales bacterium
GTAGCAACAAATAACGACGCCAGGCCCCTGCAAACGTCATCGAAACCAGCAGCATCGGAGGCAGCAACACAGCCGCCAAATACCAACAAGGTCAAATATCGGGTACAAAGAGGAGAAACTCTCACCGGGCTTTCCGAACTGTTCAAGGTCAAGATACGCGAAATAGCATCATGGAATGGCATTCCCTCCAACTCCCGACTTCGCGAAGGCCAGGTTCTGGTGCTTTATCTTGCTCCGGAATCATCCGGGAATCCGACATCCTCGCCCAAGCCACCATTGGAAAAGCAACCGAACGTAGCACAATACACAGTCCGAAAAGGTGATAACCTGTACACGATCGCCAAACGGCTCGAAGTGACGTGGAAGGATCTGGCCGACTGGAACGGCCTCAAGAAGCATCGGCCGGTCATTTTTCCCGGTCAGACGCTGCTCTACCTGGCCTCCAAAGAAAACGTGGGGGCTGATCAGTCATCCCGACGCCCACGCAATTCGGACGACGAAAAGAAAATGATCCGTTATCGCGTTCAGTCCGGAGATAACCTCAGCACCCTGGCCGACCTGTTCGACGTCACCCTGACAAAGCTTATGAAGCTCAATAACCTTACGAAATCGTCGATACTCCGTCCAGGGGATATTCTCAACATTCCTTCCTCGATTTCAACCGCCGGACGGAATTCGGAGCAATCGGCCCGCATCTTGTACCACAAAGTCAGGTCAGGAGATACGCTCTGGGATATCGCCCGTCGATATGGTGTAACGGTAAACAAGCTATGCCAGGCCAACGGCTTTGGTTCACGCGCCGTTCTTCGTCCCGGCGACACACTTCGAGTGATTACTTCGGAGGATATATGAGATCGCGGCAGAAATGGATTGTCCTGCTGGTGATAGTTGCGCCCGTGGCGATCGGGATCGCACTTCTCGGCAGCAGGTCCAATACCGATGAGGATCTTCTGGCAGGCGCTGTTGGCAAGAAAATCGGCTTGATACGCATTTCCGATGTTATCTACAGCTCTGAGAAGTACGTCAGTGAACTGAAGGAATTCCGCAGGGACAATTCTATTGCGGGCGTAGTGGTTCGAGTCAACTCGCCTGGTGGGAGTGTCGCTCCATCGCAGGAAATCTATTCCGAAATCATGAAATACCGCCAGGTTGGCAAACCGCTTGTGGTCTCGATGGACAACGTGGCGGCTTCGGGCGGCTACTATCTTTCTGCAGCCGCAGAGAAGATCTTCGCTAATCCGGGTACGCTGACCGGCAGTTTCGGAGTTATCATGCGTTTTCCGCAGGTAAGTGAGCTGAGCGAAAAAATCGGCATCAAAATGAACACAGTCAAAGCAGGGAAGTACAAGGATATCGCAAGCGCACACCGTGAAATGGACCCGACTGAAAAAGAGCTGTTGCAGTCGTTGCTTGACGACACACACGAACAATTCATAGAGCATATTGCCTGGGGGCGGGGAATGGCAATCGACTCGGTCCGAATGCTTGCAGATGGCAGAATATTCACGGGACGGCAAGCTCACAGCCTGGGGCTGGTAGACACACTGGGAGGGTTGGAGGATGCCCTGGGTCACCTCAAACAGGTACTTGAGCTTCCCGAGAAGACCAAAATTGTGGAAAAAAGCTACCCAAAATCGTGGGTACAAGAGATATTTTCTGAGACTAAACTGGGTAATCTGGGCATTTTGAATAAACTGACCAGATCGCCTGGATTGTACTTTCTTCTCGACTCCTATTGACCAAACCTGCGCAGGGGTGTAATTTCTCAATTATCCCGTTTTCGGGGCGGCGGCAGCTGCTCGACAGAAAAATGGGGGTTGGGCGAGCCCGGAGCCGGGGATTGCAGTCGGCCTCAGGTCCACAACTGCAACCCCTCGCTTCCCGAAAACGCACGAAAGCATTAACCGATTCACCTTAGTCTTAATGGAAGGAGTGATGTATGAGTCTTCAGGAACTGCTGGATGAAGTCGAGGTCCTTAAACAGGAGTATGATAAGTTTGAGCGGGGTAACAAGTCCGCAGGTACTCGCGCCCGCAAGAGCCTCCAGAGCATCAAAAAGATGTCCCAGGATCTTCGTGTCGAGATTCAGGAGAAAAAGAACGTAGAGTGATCCTGGTTTTCAAAGGATCTGTAGGGCGTTTGCCGAAGGTAAGCGCCCTTTTTCTTTTTAAGGCTGTGCCTCTACAATATTTTTACGTCGCGCACGTATTCTCGAGATCGAAGCGTATTGCACGGTTGTTCGTTGCACTCAGACTTGACCACGGGTGCTTCGGAAATGCATTTTATTTCGCTTCGCATTCCCGCTTTTCGTCTGGTAAAAACAACATTTAGCAGATCTAACTGCAACTCTCAACATTCATGGTGGTAGAACCTATGGATTCACAGAGCAATTCTGTCATGCTGCAGGTGCAAAACCTGAACAAGCGTTTTGGTGAAGTCCACGCAGTCAGAGATCTCAACTTTGATGTACGCAAAGGCGAGATCCTCGGTTTTCTCGGTCCCAATGGAGCCGGAAAAACAACCACGATGCGTATCATCACCTGTTTCATCTCACTGACCTCTGGCGCGGTCAAGGTCGACGGGACGGACATTCAGTCCAATGACCTTCTTGTGCGGAAAAGAATCGGGTATCTTCCCGAGAGCGCACCACTCTACAACGACATGCTTGTGGGTGAATACCTCAAGTTCGTTGGAGAGATACGAGGACTCACCGGCTCTCAACTCGATTCGCGCATTGATGACATGTTTCAGGTCTGCGGACTTGGGCACATGGCACGTCGACCCATCGGCAAGCTCTCAAAGGGGTACCGTCAGCGTGTCGGCCTTGCCCAGGCGATGCTTCACAATCCCGACCTTCTCATTCTCGATGAGCCTACATCGGGGCTCGATCCAAACCAGATAGTAGAGATCCGGCAGCTGATCAAGCGAATCGGCCAGGAGAAGACGGTGATTTACTGCTCACATATTCTTTCGGAAGTTTCGGCGACATGCAGCCGCATACTGATTATTAACAATGGCTCGATCGTCGCAAAAGGTACTCCCGATGAACTCACGGCTCAGTCCGGCAGCGGGAACCGCTACGCAATGCGCCTCCGAGGCGCCGAGCAGGATGTTATCGAAAGCAAACTCCGGGAAGTCCCGGGCGTTTCGGGAACCCGTCTTGGCGTAGCTCCTGGCGACTGGGTCAGCCTGAGTGTATTCAGTGACGGTTCTCAGGATATCGGTGAACAGCTCTTCAAGTCCGTTGTCGACAATGGCTGGAGTCTGGCTGAGCTGAAACGAGAAACGGCAAGTCTCGAAGACGTCTTCACACAGCTGACAAGGGGTCAATAACATGAATGCGCTAACGGTGCTCTCAATATTCAAAAAGGAATTCCGTGCCTACTTCTTGTCACCGATTGCGTACGTGTTCACAACCGTATATCTCATGGTGACAAACTTTCTCTTTTTCCAGGGCTTTTTCATTATCAACCAGGCCGACATGCGCGGCTATTTCGGACTGCTTCCCTGGGTGTTTCTTTTCTTTGTTCCGGCGATCACGATGAGGATCTGGGCAGAAGAAAAGAAGCTCAAGACCCTGGAGCTTCTGCTGACCTGGCCGGTCAGCGACTTTGCGGTCGTGGTTGGAAAGTTCCTGGCAAGCTTCGCGTTTCTGACTATCGTCATCCTGCTCTCGATAACGGTTCCCATAACCGTTGCCCTTCTTGGGAATCCCGACATGGGTCCGATTATCGGTGGGTATCTGGGCGCCCTGCTTATGGGAGGTGCATATCTCGCAATCGGCCTGTGGGTGTCGTCACTTACCGAAAACCAGATCGTCGCCTTCATTGTCGGCGTCGTTGTCACTTTCGCGCTGTTTATCGTAGGTAATCAGTTCGTCACTATGGCTGTCCCTTCGGCCCTGGTTCCCATTTTCAGTTATCTCGGACTGGGAAATCATTTCGACAGTATTGGCCGGGGAGTCGTGGACAGTCGTGATATCGTCTATTACCTTTCGATCATCGGCTTCTTCCTTTTCTTGAATGTCCGTTCCATCGAAAGCAGGAAGTGGGAATAAAACTATGAAAAGTCTCAAATACCGCAGCCAATCGGTGGCTTTTGTTCTGATTGTCCTGGGCTTCATTGTTGTGGCCAATTATCTTGCGACCAAGTTCTTTTTCCGCCTGGACTTTACGGAAAACAAAATCTACAGCATCTCCGATGCAACTGAAAGCTATCTCGAAAAACTCGATGATATTGTTAACATCAAAGTCTTCTTCTCTGAGGATCTTCCGCCTCACCTCAAGAAGGTCGAAACCGATGTTAAAGACCTTCTGAGCGAGTACAAGGCTTATGCCGGAAGAAACCTGCGCATTTCCTACGAAGACCCTTCAAAGGACGAAGAGACCAAAAGCCGGGTTCGTGCTCTCGGGATTCCCGAGATCCAGATGCAAACCTTTGAAAAGGACAAGGCTCAGGTCACCAATGGATTTCTTGGTATAGCCGTGCTGTATGGCGATAAGAAAGAGGTCCTTCCGGTTGTACAGAACATGCGAAATTTCGAGTACGACCTGACTATGGCCATCATGAAGGTCTTTCGGGATTCACAACCAAAAATCGGGGTTCTCAAGACGGAT
Organism: Chitinivibrionales bacterium; assembly: GCA_041641555.1. Lineage (GTDB taxonomy): Bacteria > Fibrobacterota > Chitinivibrionia > Chitinivibrionales > WJKA01 > JBEPYC01. The sequence goes on from JBEPYC010000196.1 coordinate 5,865, forward strand.
ACTTCAGGATATCTTCCCCAGCGCGTAGCCCGTCGAATGAATATCGATGCCACCGATCAGACCGAAGAAAAGTACAAGCCGATTTTCGATAATCTTCGTAATTACTATCAAGTCGACATTGTCGACATTTCCGAAGGCCAGCAGATCCCGAGTGATTTGATCACGCTGATTGTGCCTGGTGGCGATGACCGCTCATTTACCGAACGTGATCTGTTCGAGATCGATCAGTACTTCATGAAAGGTGGAAACCTGATTGTTCTTGCCGATGCAGTAAAAGTGGAATTCGCTCGGGGAATCAATGGATCGACACAAGCTCCGAAAGTTCTCTCGCTCCTGGAGCACTATGGTGCCAAGGTTGAGAAGAACATGGTTCTCGATGCCAACTGCGGCCAGGTACAGGTGCCACAGCGGTACGGGATGTTCCAGATGAATGTGGCGGTCCCCTACCCCTATTTTGTCCGGGTTTCCGGCGAAGGATTCAAACAAGAGAATCCTGCGGTATCATCCCTTGGCGAGCTGATGCTTCCGTGGGCGAGTTCGATATCGCTTCTGGTGGACAACTCTGCCGATACCACCGGGGGAATGGCTTCCTCTCAGGTCGAAGCTCAGGTTCTCGCGCACTCTTCAGAGAAGAGCTGGGTAGCTCAGGATCACTTCAACCTGAATCCCCAGCAGGACTGGACTCCTCCTCCCGAGGATCAGCTGAAGCAGAGCAATCTGGTCGTTTACCTTAATGGCGCGTTCAACAGTTACTTCAACGGCAAGCCGGTTCCGCCAGTGGCTAAGTCTATTACCGACACTACGGCCGTGCTTACACCCGAAGACGCCGGCAGGCAGGTCGTGCCTCAGGTCGAAAACGGTCGTCTTCTTGTTGTGGGAGATTCTGAGTTTCTCACCCAGCAGAACGCGACACCAGGCAACCTTGCCTTTCTCCTGAATGTGGTAGACTGGCTATCCCTGGATGAAAGCCTGATCGAGGTCCGTTCGCGTAACACGGCTGATCGGACGATCCGGCAGGACCAGCTCGATGAAGGTTCGTCGCTTCCCAACATTATCCGGTTTATCAATATTTTCCTGATGCCGGTGCTTGTGGTTGCAGTTGGACTGTTCATTTTCTGGCGACGGAAAGAAAAGTCGACAAAGGCAAAGCCGCAACCGGTTACATCGCAATCAACCGAAGAGAACAAAGCGAAGAAATAAAAGATACGGGCCGCCAGACTGCGGCCCGTTCTTTCGACAGCACGAAAATTCATAAGGAGGATGCAGAAGACATGAAAACCAAGAATCTCGCCATTTCTGCAATCGTATTAGCGCTTCTGGTCGGGATCATAGTCGTAGCCAACGTCCTTTCCAATCGGGGTCCGTCGGCAGCGGCCCAGCAGGTTTTTCCAGAATTATCGGAGAAGGACATTTCGGCATTCAACATTGTTACCGATGATGAAGGTGTTCGGGTGTACAAAGAAGGCGACAGGTGGATGGCGGTTAAGCTTACGAGCGAGCAGGAACAGACAGCCGGCGCGGCTTCGGACACTTCCCGAGAATCCGCTGCACCGGTTGGCGGAACGGGTGCTGCCGCGACAGGTGAGTTCGAGCCGACCGGAAAGCCGTATCCTGCCGATAGCGCCGCTGTTGCAACGGCGGTGGAGAAGATTGCCACTATGGAGCGTGATGTCCTCATCTCGCAAAACCCGGAAAAACAGAACGTGTTCGAAGTCGGAAAAGAAAAAGGCACCCTGGTACAGGTAGTCGGCGATCTGGCG